>NZ_JBQCDF010000242.1:0-4506 GCF_051961495.1 Cytophaga sp.
CAGCAGCAACGATTCCTCCGAAAGACAAGCCGATCAAACAAAAAGGTTTATCAGTCTGGATGACCGCAGATAAACGGCGCACATAATTTTTAAGTGATTCTTCCGGTTGCGGTTGAATCCACTCGACATGTCTGATCTCAACGTGTTCAGGTAACCGCAGCTTTTTGAAAACACGTTTGTCTGCACCTAAGCCGCTGAAAAAATAAAGAACCATAATTAAGCAACGTTATTTTTCTGCATGTATGCTTTTAGTGCAGCTCTTGATTTTCGCTGGATTGAAGGCTGTAATATACCAAGTGCACTGAGCAGCATAGCCTTGAATCCCAAGGCCTGTTTGGCCCATGCATGCAGGTCAAATGAATCTTTATGTTTGTAGATTTTGCCATCTTTAAATTCAAATGTGGCCAGTACGTTGTTAATGACCTTACGGTTTGTTTTTGAGAAAACGTATTCAGCTTTCCAATGTGCTTTACCTTTATCCGCATCAGCAGAAATATTCTGGTAATCTATAGTTAAGGCCGAATTACTGCCAAGCAGCATGCGCCACATGCTCTTTGCTTCATTGCCCTTTAATATACCGAAGGCCGGATCTGAAAATTCTATTTCATCGTGATAACAAGCAATCATATCTTCAACATTTTTATACTTGAAGGAATGATAAAAATGTTCCAGAAGTTCCTGGTTTAGCATAATACAAATGGTTTAGTGGGAATTGTTTTAAAATCTGTTTTACGTATTTGTATATGGGATTGTTTATGACTTATGTTAAAAGTATAAATAAATTACATAAGTTATTTAAAGGAGTGAAAATATGATAATAAAAAATGAAATTGTGTAATAATACTATCGGGGTATTCATTAAATAATTCCCCGATAGTACGATTAGCTATTCTGATTTAGTGGATGCAGCAACTGTTTGTCTTTCTTCAGTTTCTTTATACCATTCAATATTTCTTGTCAGGTACATAGTTACACCCAGGATGATGAATAAGCCAATGCTGCCCATTAGTAGAGAGAAATCCTGCAGTTGCAATAGAGAATAGAAGAAGATATATAAGGTTGTTAAAATAATTGCGATCAAGCCGGTAATTTTTAATTGCTTAAAGATTGATTGTGTGTACATACTGATCATCGTGACAATACCTGCACACGAAATCCAGTAAGCAGCATCAAAATTCAGATGTTCTGAAATAGATAATAACAACACATAAAATAAGACAATACCAAAGCCGATCAATAGATACTGTATAGGGTGCACGCGTTTTTTATTAATGATTTCTATAAAGAAAAATGAAATAATTGTCAATAAAATAAACATGATGGAATACTTGGCTGTGCGATTTGTTTTTTGGTATTGATCAACGGGCAGAATTAATTTTACTCCGAAAGAAGAATCTTTTTGTCCGTTTGTCATAGCTGCTGATTGTTCACTTTGTTTGATAAAATTGTTGAAGCCATATTGCGGATAATTTCGGTTCAATTGTAAAATTTTCCATTTGGCATAGGAGCCGGATCCATTGGTATTACTGGTATCCGGAAGGAAAGCGCCCTGGTAACTGGGATTGGTCCAGTTGGTATTTAATTCAACAACTGTTTTCTTTCCATATGGGAGAAAGTATAAAGAGCTGCTGCCATTCAGGTTTACTGCACATGCAAAATTAAAATCATCCTGTGTAGTAAGATCTACCGGACAACTCATCCCTGAGTTGTAGATATCTGAGCTTGGAACGCCGGGATTGAATTCATACGCTGCAGTATCGTTGATGACAAATGAAACAATGTCCTTTACGCCCTTCAGGTCGCTGATCCCTAATTCAATATAAGCTTGCTCTGGATGAAATTCAGCATTAATCTCTTTTTTTAAGTTTTCAATTTCTGATTTGAATGAACCTTCAATTGTTATCTGGGTATTATACAGCACGATTTCATACATCCCCCGTTTTTTCTTATCAGGCACTAATTTTGTTTTTATCCGGACATCTTCCGGTAAAATATGCGCATAATGTTTGATATTTTCCGGTTGATTCTTTGCATTCAGGGTATAATAGGGAATAGTAATGACAGGCATTCCGACAGTCTGGTCAAGACCCCATTTGGATGCCACTTCCTGTATGGCACTGTCGCGGGTATATTCTCTTTCCCGGATCATATCCTGAATCATATTGGTTGGTATCAATAAAACTAAAATCAATATTCCGATGATGATAAGTTTTAATGTGATGGATGTACGGGCCCAGGTGTTGACGTTTGATAGCATAGTAGTAATAGTTTTTTTGTTAGAAAATTTTTGGAAGAATAAATAATAAAGCAATGGTTACTGCGTACAATGCACTTAGCAATACAGCAGCTGCAGCAATGTCCTTGATCTTTTTTATATGAATGGAATAATCGGCTGTCAGAAAATCGCACAGGTTTTCAATGGCTGTATTGATAAATTCAGTAATCAATACAGCTGCAATGGCAGAGGAAATCAGGCCCCATTCTATAGCAGAAAGTTTGAGTTGCAGGCAGATGCCACAAACAAGAATGGCTGATAGCAAATGGAACCGGACATTCCGCTCTTTCACGGCTTCGAACATTCCGTTCAATGCATAAGCAAAACTGTTAAGCCAGTTGATTGGGTGTTTCATGCGGGTAATGAATCAGGGATGAGATGATGTAGTACATAATCAGGAAAGCAATGCCATAACAGGTACTGAATGCCCATACATGTGGAACTGTGCTGAGGGAAAGACATTCAGAAATAAGATCCAGCGGATTGGTAAAAAGGTCCCAGCTGTTCCAGCGCTCTTCTCTTCCCAGGTACACACCAAAGCCTGCCAGCAGGGAAATACAGAAAACTATTGTATGTTGAGTAAATGCTGATGCATAGCGTTTGAAGACCTGGTGCATATTGTAAAGAGATAAGAGGCCAAAGAATAATGCGAGGGTTGAATAACTGAATAGCAGCAGGCAATCAAACCATTCGGGTATCGGTGGCCGTTCATGCAGGTGTTTCAGGTCTGTGATGATGTACAATGCATTTGGGAGGAAAAGCAGCCACAGCATACTTTTACCGATGAGCTTTGGAATGCTGTTCTGTGTACGTTGAATGTGCAGAGAAACCAGATAGGGAATGGCTGCGAGGAATAAATTCCATAGGAGGAAAATATAACTTAGTGAGCCGGAATACAGCATGCGTCCGACTTCAAGAGCCAGGCAAAGAAGCGAGAGTAATAGCAGTTTGTTTTTCATATTTAAAGTACTTTGTTTTTCAAAGTTATTGGATAAAAAAATCAGATTGATTTTTTGATAAGTTGTTCAAGTCCGTCAATATGGTCTTTAAAAGCTTTTTTACCTTCTTTAGTAATGCGGAAAGATGTGTTTGGTTTCTTTCCAATAAAAGCCTTCCGTACTTCGAGGTAGCCGATTTTTTCAAGCGCAGTAATATGGCTGGCAAGATTTCCATCGGTTGCTTCCAGAAGTTCTTTAAGCACATTGAATTCGACCCAGTCACTGGTGATCAGTATAGACATGATCCCGAGCCGGAGCCTGTTTTCAAAGGCTTTATTTAAATTTGAAATATAATTTTTCAACGTTCTAATTTAAAGTACATCACTGCTCCGTAAACAATGTGAAAGATACCAAATCCGAGGGCCCAGAACAAGAGCCCTTTTCCCGGAAACAAACATGCAACAAGCCCCAGGCATATTTCTGCAATACCAAGATAGCGGATATGATCAACGGTGTAGCGGCTACCATTGATTAACGCCAGTCCGTAGAAGATCAGCATAGCAGGAGCTACCAGAGCAATATTGTCTTTTAACAGGAACAAACAGAATAAGCCTCCTGTGGCCAAAGGAATAACCAGGTTAACGAGCATGCGGATGCTGATTGAATCAAACAAAGATTGACCTTGTTCATTAGCTTTTTTATTGGTAAAGAAGAAAGCGGCTGATACAGCAAGGATCAGGGTTATAGCTGCCATGCCGATCAGTTCATACATTAAGCTGTGCAATACTTTAAAGCTTGGTATGGCTCTGTAGCTGACAACGTTATTAAAGTCAAGCACATCGTGTATACGCCAGCGGGCCGCAAACGCACCCAGTAAAGCAATGATACCAGCCGATATTCCGGATAATCCACTCAGTGAAATGAATTTCGAAGAGCGTTCCATCAGTTGACGGATCTGCTTCAGGTCGGAAAGTTGTTTATCTATTTCTGTCATCGTTAAAGAACTTTGTATTTCAAAGTAAATATATTGGATTGTAGATTCCTAATTTTTGCCTGAAAAAAATGTGGGAGGAAATAAATCTGCTGAAATTTGCTTTAAATCAATCGTTTTGGTTTTTCTACCGGACTTCCTCTTAAACCTGGTTGGAATCATGTAGTAACTGTATCTATAAAAACAGAACACTGGTCTATATTTTGTCGCTTATGATATAAAATGTTTTTAAAGAGCTATAAATTTCACTTTCTTGATATTGGTAATATCTATCTGGACAGATTACAAAACTGATACGAAAT
>NZ_JBQCDF010000243.1:0-8461 GCF_051961495.1 Cytophaga sp.
CCTACGCTGGCTCTTGCACTTGGCGAGATCAGCCACATAGCACCTGTACCTCTGTCTCCGCCATTATACCCGGTACCTGTACGGTCTGTACCTGCACTGTTCAACTCAGAGAAAGAAAGATCTCCAGAGTTTGGTGAATCATTGTAATCTGCCGTTCCTAAAGCTGTGATTTGTCCGGATGTAACAAGTAAACTGCCCGGTGTTGCATATTGATCACCTAATGAAACTCCGGTATTAGTCGAATATGAAGGGCCTGCATTGGCCACATAATTCAAGGTAAATGTAACCGGACCGAGAACGAGGTTTTTAGCCGGTAAGGTGAATGCTCCGCTACCATTTGTAAACCAGATTCTGTAAACATCCGATACTGCAGCAGAAGACGTCCGTATAGATACAGGAATCACCAATGTAAAGTTCTTTGTATTTGATACCGTGTACGATGCTCCTGTAGTACCGCCCGCCTGGAAGGTATTACTGGATCCGTCCGTATAATTTTCTGTCGGTACAAATCCCGTCATCGATCCGTTGTCCTGCGACTTCGTAATATATACATGATCAATATTGGAAGTTGATGTACCAATCAGCTTTAAATAAGCTGTGCCATCCGAAACCGTAACAGTCCCTGTTACATCAGCAAGTCCGCTTGACACAGTTCCCTGGCTTACCACAGAAGTAAACACTTTGGCTGAGTCCGGTGGTGCCGGAGACGGGTCCTCGTCTTTTTTACAGGAGGTTAAAAGCGTACTGGCAATCGCTGCAAAAGCCAGCGTCCATTGAGCTGCTGAGAAGATTTTCTTTTTCATTGTTTTTCAGGTTAGTTTATAGTTGTGCTATTTAGTTAACAAGCAAATATGCAAACCTGATACGCGCGAAACGTTACAAAGAAAATCCAATATGTTGTATCATTTCCATCCTTTATAAACCAGACTCCGACTGTTCTCTGAGAAAGAAGAAGAGTATGTAAAAAATAAAAAGCCCTTCAGAAGTTTACTCTGAAGGGCTTTTGGTAAGACTTATAAGTAAGGATTACTTTTTAAATATTTTGAATGTCTGGTTATCACAGTTCAGATAATAAACACCCTCTGGCGAAGAAGCGATATCGATTTCAGTACCTTTGGATTTTCTGATCACGTTACCGAATGCATCCTGTAATTCGTATTCTACAGGTCTTGATAATGTAATTTTATCTGTTACACGTTTCGGATAGAATGTTACCGGCTCTAATGTAGATGTATATTCAACTGTAGAAGAATATTTAATCTGACCATCAACATCAAGGTATTTAATTCTGTATTGGTTAACACCTGAATGGTGGAAGCTTTCAACTTCGTAGTTATTTACAATCGCCTGGCCTTTTGCAGGTAATTCTTTAACAATTACCCAGGTGTTGTATCTCATTTGCTCAACGAAGATTTTACCTTTAGGGCGTTCGCCTTTTGTTGACCAGGTAATTTTATCTTTATCTACTGCGAAAGAGCTGATAGAAAATGAACTTTGAGATTGTAATACCTGTGGGTTTAAGATCTTTGGTTTGCAATCGTCTTTATGCGTAATTTTTACAGTTACGGCATCACCGATTTTCAAAAAAGACAGGTCTATTTCAAATGCGCTGCTCGCAACATTGTATTCTTTTTTAACTTCATTGACAAAAACTTCATTTGCACAATAATCGCGCATGTTACCGGCAAATGGATTTTGTACATACAAATTTTTGCCTTGATACACACCTGAAATGGTTAAGATACCCGCTTGTGATGCAAACGCGCCAATTAGCAGTAAACTGGTGATCAAGAACTTACTTACTATTTTAATATGTGTCATTTTCCTTTAAAGGATTAGTTTTATAAAAAAATTAAATTGACCTCGACAAATATTGCTAATTATTCGGTTAATTACAAGTAGTAAAATCAATAATTTCTTAAAGATTATACACATTTTCATATCCGCGGAAGCGAAAAGTTTGAATGCGAATCCATACCTTGCCGGATATATTTTATGCGTGCATTATACCTGAATTCCTGATTAAACGTTGAGTAAGCAATGCTTCTGACAACTCAGCGAAATCACGGGTATAAATACTTTTTGGAGGTACTTTAATTATCTGCTAACTTGTAAGAAATATCCGGTTTACGTTAATTTTCTAGTACCATGCGGATCAAATTCTTATCGTGTTTATTCTTTTGTTTATTGGTTTGCTTCAAGACTCTTGCAAATCAAATTGTTATCCCCATGGATGACAGTCAGAAAAACCACCTGAAAGCTTATGGAATTGCCTATTGGGTACTCACCAAAGAAAGCACTGTGGACTGGCTGCTTAATTATAAAGGCGGAAGTTTTGCCTTTATCTACTCTCCTTCTTTTGTAACCGAACTGGTTGTTCGCGGAGTTTCATACGAGATTATCTCTGATGCTGATTATGCTGGCATACAAACATTTATAGGTAAGCCGGAGATTAATATGGACGTGGTAAAGCTTGAAAAATATCCTAAAATTGCTGTTTACTCTCCTAAAACAAAGCTACCCTGGGACGATGCTGTGACCATGGTACTTACTTATGCCGAAATACCTTACACAGTGATTTATGACGATGAAATCATCGGCGAAGAGTTGCCTAAATACGATTGGCTGCACCTTCACCACGAAGATTTTACGGGCCAATACGGAAAGTTTTATGCCATGTACAGGAACCAACCCTGGTACCAGCAGCAGCAGCTTGAATACGAAGCTTCAGCAAAGCGCTTAGGATTCAATAAAGTATCGGAATTGAAATTAGGGGTTGTTAAAAAGATCCGTGACTTCTGCGCGGGCGGCGGTTATCTGTTTGCCATGTGCTCAGCAACGGACACTTACGACATAGCTTTATCTGCCGAAGGGGTGGACATCTGCGAATCCATGTACGACGGCGATCCAGCTACTCCAAACGCCTCAGGCAAACTGGACTTCACCAAAACTTTTGCCTTTCAGAATTTCAGACTGAAGTCTGATCCGTATGAATACGAATACTCCAATATAGATAATAATCCTCCGGAAAGAGGGCTTACAGAAAACAATGATTATTTCACGCTGTTTGATTTCTCTGCCAAGTGGGATGTAATTCCTACGATGCTTACTCAATGCCATACACGTACTGTGCATGGCTTCATGGGACAAACAACGGGCTTCAAGAAAAACCTGATCAAACCTGAGGTTATTATTTTAGGCGAAACCAAAGAGATCGGCGAAGCGAAGTTTGTGCATGGCACCTACGGCAAAGGCACGTGGACATTCTACGGCGGCCATGACCCGGAAGATTACCAGCATTTCGTTGGTGAAGAACCAACCGACCTGAACCTGCATCCCAATTCACCAGGCTTCAGACTAATCCTGAACAATGTACTCTTCCCTGCAGCGAAGAAGAAAAAACAGAAAACATAAGAACACTTCCAGGCTACTTCCCAGGCATCAAAGCAAACTTCTGCAATGAATTACCAGGCTATTTTAAATCAAATACACAATGATATTAAACCTATAATCGGCCAGGGAAAAGTAGCTGACTATATCCCTGCTTTGGCTGGTATTGATCCTAATAAATTTGCCATGGCTGTTCATACTGTCGACGGTCAATATGCCTGTGTCGGAAATGCGGAAGAAAAATTTTCGATCCAGAGTATTTCAAAGATCATAACACTGACAATGGCTATTGCCTGTGCAGATAAAACAATCTGGAGCAGAGTTGGCAGAGAACCATCAGGAAGCAAATTCAATTCATTAATTCAACTGGAGCTGGAACAAGGTATTCCGCGCAACCCGTTCATCAATGCAGGTGCGCACGTAATCACAGATATTATTTATTCCAATTACGCTTCTCCTAAACAAGCTATTTTAGACTTCATCAGATATGTGAGTTTGAATCATGAAATAGATTTTGATCTTGCTGTAGCACATTCCGAACGTGAAACCGGAAACAGAAACCTGGCTATGGGCTATTTTATGAAAAGCTTTGGAAACATACAAAACAAAGTACGCGAAGTGCTGGATGTATATTTTCATCAGTGTTCCATTGCCATGAGCTGTAAAGATTTGAGTACTGCGTTTTTATATCTGGCAAACAACGGTGTATTGCCTACCCTTGGCAAAACCGTTATTACAAAAAAAGATTCGGATCGGATCAATGCATTGATGCTGACTTGCGGAATGTACGATTCAGTTGGCGACTTTGCTTACCGTGTCGGACTCCCTTCTAAAAGCGGTGTTGGCGGAGGTATTGTATCAATCGTACCTGGTGAAATGTGTATTGTTGTCTGGTCGCCGGGATTAAGTGAATCAGGCAATTCTCTTGTAGGAACACGAGCCTTAGAGTTGTTTGTAAACTATACAGGCAAAACAATTTTTTAATTTTATCAATCAGGATTGCAAATCATCTTGCACCCTTTCTCTAATTATTTAATCGTTTCCCATGGCTAATAACCATGAGGAAAGCAGATTTATACATTTTGCTTATCAGCTAAATAATACCTAAAACAAAGGATACAATTTAATGCTCCGGGTACAAAGAATAACCAATCAGCATCTTTATGCCAAATAGCAATAAAAATCAAAACAGAACAAACTGCCGGTATAACATAATTAATTTTCTTATCTTTTGTTTGAATAAAGAAGAGTAAATTGATTATAGCCAATAATGCAGAAGTAAAAAATATTCCAACAAAACCAAGAAGAAATATTTCTCGCGAAGATGTATATAAAGAAACAAATACAACTAAGATTAACTCCAACAAAAACACAATACCAATTGAATTGAAATATTTCCTTTTCATTAATCTTTAATTGTTATTATAAATTATAATCAGGATTACAAATCCTGTTATCTGTCTTCAGCATTGCAATAATGAAGAATTGGCAACATACAATTTATAACTCATAATTATCATCAGTCATTCCTGCGCTTACTCTTCTTCCCTGCCATCTTGCGCTTATCCTTATAGTTGTAATTATAATCTTTCATGTTGCTTTCTTTCTTTGCATGAAAAGCGGCACCAGGCACAAACTCTTCTGTTCTTCTTTTGTGTTTGGATGCTTTCGCTTCTTCCTCATCTTTACCGCCGCGATTACCTTCTATCACTAGATCATAGGGCAGCTCAATGATTTCCATGCTGTGACCGACGCCTAGCTCTATCTTGCGAACCATATTCAGTTCAATATCGGTTGCATAAGTAATTGCAATGGTGTCCGGTAATTCATCGGCCTGCTTGCGTTCAACCCGATTGATAAAAATATTACGTTCCAGGGGAAGATCGAAATGCAGGATAAAACCAATATCATCAAAATTCAATAATACCTGATCTTCGTTTGACATCAGTAACACACGTACTTCTTCATCCTGTTTGAATTGTTCAAAAGACGTAAATCCCTTCTGCGTGTAAGAAGGATTAAAAATCGCCACGGCACCTTCAATACGCTTCTCCAGACTTTTTAATAATTTATCGGATGTTGCTTTTGAATTTGAAAACACAACTACTTTTTTATACGTGTCGTAATCACGCATCATCAGGTTTAGTAAATTCAGTTTGGTTTTATAGTTCGGTACTTTAAATAACTGCAAGGGAACTGTATCTACTGAATCTTCTGAATCAAGATCTACTTCAATGGTTGTCGGATATAGTAAAAAGAAACTAACCAGCTTCTCCAGCTTTTCATGCATGACTTCTGTAAAGACCACATGCTGGCATTTCGGCAAGCTTTCGGTAATATTCTTTACAACGGTCTGAAGCCCTTGCTTAACGATCAGATCCGCATCATCCAGAATGAATGATTTGATCTGGGTAAGATTAATCGCTGATTTGATATACAGAGCCTCTATCCGATCCGGTGTACCGATTACAACATCTACACCATCTTCCAGCAATTCCCGCTGGCCTTCCATGCCTGCACCCGGATACACACCCAGCACACGGATGTCCAGATTCTTTCCTAACAAACGAAACTGCTCTTCAAGCTCCAATCCTTTATCTTTGTTTGGCACCATAATCACCGCACGCGGCGCCACTTCAAAAGCATATTTCAGTTTACCCAACACACCAAGAACCATGGCAGTTGTTTTACCACAACCTTCCGGCCCTATGATCACAAGATCCTGTCCGCCGATAATGCGTGATAATGTTTTCACCTGCACTTCTTTAGGTTCATTAAAACCCAGGTCAGCCATGGCAGTGTTTAACTGCTTATTTAATTTCAGAATTTCTAAAGACACGTTGTATTTGTTTTTACGAAAGAGGTATTTTCTACCTGTTTCATGATCAAGCCTTATTATAACGACAAAAGTACGAAATATTAACGGATTCAATGACCTTTATATATCCGGGAATCTAAGGTAAAACCGCAGTGCCCTCTGGGCAACTTCAGGGCTGCTCCATAGCAGAAGGTAGGTAAAGGCTTGTATATTCCGCGTATGTTCCGGGTATATTCCGCCTCTGTTCCGGGTATGTTCCGGGTGTTCTATTACAAAAGTTGAGATTGGATCAGGTATGAAAGATAAAAAATCTGTAAGAAGTTATTATAAAAAACCGCACTGAAGTCTGTAGGGCTGGATTCTATATATGCAAAGTTCCTTATTTTTCAGGTATTTATATAACATTACCACAAAAAATATTTAAAAAGAATAAAACCATTGGCCTGCGCAGGATAAATTACGTACAGGAAATTGCCGGAATTGTTTATCTTAAACATGCGAATCTTTTAAGCAACCGCAAACATATTAAAAATACATGCTATGAAACGTACACTATCTCTTTTTTCTGCTTTACTGATGTTGCACGCGGCTTTTGCCCAGATCGTTCCATTAGGCCAGCCCATCAGCACTTCGCTGACCGATGATTTCAATCCCAGCGTAAGCGGCAATGGCAAAACATTATTGTATGAAGTAATCTACAGAACATCTAACAAAGCTGATGTCATGATCTCAAACCAAGTAAATGGAGTATGGTCAATGCCGACTGTAGTGGCGGGTGTAAATACCGAGATTGAACAAATCACCAACGGTGGTTATTTCATTAATCACAATGGTAACATGATCCTGTTCCATTCCAGCAGATACAGGGGACTTGGCGGTACAGACATCTGGTATACAGAAAAAAATGAAGCCGGAGTATGGTCTGCACCAACCAACTTTGCCAAGCCAATTAATAGTGCCGGCAATGAAATTGACCCATCCATGTCTCCGGATGGAAAATTTTTATATTTCACTTTACTGGGCGATAAAAAAACACCTGCAGGTCTGCCTTGCGGAAAGATCATGGTATCTGAACGTATCAGTTCAAATACATGGAAAGCGCCTGTTGAACTTCCAGCACCTATTAATACAGGATGTGAATGCGGTGGAAAATTATTATCCGACAATAAAACATTTATATTTTCTTCTGTACGTGAAGGCGGCAAAGGTGGATTTGACTTCTACAAAAGTACTATGAATGCAGACGGCAGCTTCTCTGCTCCGGTTAACTTTGCATTTGTAAATACACCTGCAGATGACAAATACATTTCCATCGCAGCAGGTGGTTCTATGATGTATGCTGCTGCTCCGGGCAAAGGCAAGGACGAACGCGATATTGTACGCGCCAAAGTTCCTGAAGACATGCAGCCGGAAATGGTAAAACTTTACCAGGGAAAAATAAAAAATGCTTCAGATGAAAAATCGCTCGTTGGACAAATAACAGTAACGGATATTGCAACCGGTAAAAACATGATTTACCGTACCGCCGCGGACGGCAGCTATTCTGTGCCTGTATTGGCTAAAGGTAATTACGACATCAGCGTATTTGCTGCAGCTCCGGGTTACACATACAATTCATTCCTTTTGCAGGAAACGTCTCCGATTAAATACGAAGAAAAAAATGTAAGCTTCACGTTAACACCATTAACAGCAGGCACGGAGATCGAATTAAAAAATCTAACCTTCAATGAAATTTCAGCAACAGATAACGCCAGTGTACTTGAACTGAACCGTGCTAAACTTCTATTGAAATTAAATCCTGCGCTTTCTTTTGAAGTACGTGCCTATACAGACGAAATCATTTCAGATAGCGTACGCCATACAGCCATGGATAAAGAAATCATAAATCCGGATGATTCTTCAACGACTTATAGTAATGATTACTCCCAGGAAGAAGCTAAATACATTTATGATTATTTAGTACAGGGCGGTATACCAGCCAGCAGAATAAGCTACAAAGGCATGGGAGCAAATGAAGCTGACAAAAAGAAAAGGTATATTCTGGTAGTGAAATAAATTCCACATTCCCGTTTAAATCACAAAAAGGCCGGTTGAATTATTCAACCGGCCTTTGTTATATGTTTTTCAGTTTATCGTCCACTGATTTATATCGCTTAAAACGTAATAAACTTAGCGCTATCGTATATTACTCTAAGGAATGCCTGAACAAATAAAAATATCAAAAGATGCTTCTGTGCATCTTCATATCGCATC
>NZ_JBQCDF010000244.1:0-12979 GCF_051961495.1 Cytophaga sp.
CCTGAGATTCAAGTAGAAATTAAAGAGAATAAGATCTTTGTTCCAATGAATGCTTACGGATTTGTTCTGTTTGAATTGATCTATTCCTAAGGCGTTCAACAAAGGACAATAAAAACATCGGTTATAAATAATATTAGATGAAAGAATTAACGCTTCAGATTAGTAAAAAACAAAGACTGATCCTGATTTTTGTGATGGCTGTGCTCTTCTTTATGTGGGGCTTATTAACCAACCTGAACTTATTCTTATACCAGCATTTCAAGGTGGTGTTCGGATTGTCCTATTCAGTTTCTACTTTAATCAATTTAACATTCTTTTGTACCTATCTGATTGTATCCCTCCAGGCAGGAAGCATGATTCAGCGGGTTGGATATAAAAAAGGTATATTAATAGGCTGGTTGCTGGCTTGTGCCGGCTGTTTTCTGTTTTTGTTATCTGTAAAATACAAATTGTATTATATGTTTTTGATCGCCTTGTTTTGCATGGCATCAAGTATTACCATTCTGCAGGTAGGGGCAAACTTATATGTTGTTTTATTAGGCGGCGTTGAACGTGCAGCAAGCAGACTGGTATTTGTACAGGCATTTAACTCACTGGGTACAGTAATTGGTCCGATTGTATCAATGGAAATCTTAAGCCGTCACATTGATTTTAATTATGATCTTTCTTATGAATATTTACAGACCTTGCCTTTATTGGATAAAATAACACTTGAGTCTATTTATATCGGATATCTGTATCAAATCTTTGGAATTGCAATGGTCGTGTTCGCCATTTTTTTAATGCTGATCTATCTTCCTGAATTGAATACACGCCTATTAGAGCCGTTGAATAAAGTGACGTCAAAACGTAAGAGACACGTGATGCACTTCTCGCAGCTTCGTTTGGGGGCATTTGCTATATTTGCCTACGTGGGTGCTGAGGTTGCCCTGGCAAATTACCTGGAAGATTTTTCACCGGCACTGGCAGAAAAATATTGGCAGCTGGCAATGCTTGGCCGCTTTTTAGGAGCATTGATCTTGTTGTATATCCCAACGAACAAAGCATTGGGTACGGTTGCTGCAATCTCTTCTGTATTGATTTTGATTGTGGTATTGCTTCCCCAGGATTACTCAGAGTATAATTTCTACATCATCATGTCTATTGGTTTATTTAACTCCATTATGTTTCCCAGTATTTTTACTTTAGGCGTAAATGGTTTGGGTAAATTTTCTTTAGATGGTTCTGCTGTTTTAATTATGTTTATTGTTGGCGGAGCAGTCATTCCTTTTAACGTGCGTAATTTCGCTGATGTGAATTACGATTATGCATTAATTATTGTATTTGCCTGCTATCTGTATATCTCTGTATATGGTTTCAGGCTATCGAAATACTTGCGGCGCAATGACCTGAAGGATGATGAAATTTTAGCTTAGTGCATTTAAATACTCATATTAAAAAAGCCTCTTCCAAATCAGGATGAGGCTTTTTTATTGGTATTGAGATAATGGCGACGGCTCTGTTTTATTTGTTGTATTAAGCATTGAGTTGAAGTCTATGATTGACTTTTTCTGCACGAATAACTTCATGGGCTCAACCGTGAGGGCTACTTCGATTAATAAACTCATATTGAAGGATGATACCATGTTTCTGTACATGATGAAACGATCACAATCCCTGTGGCTCAATAACCTGAAAGACGATGATGTTTTAGCTTACTAATTTCAACTGCTTCATATAATAAAAAGGTCTCCTGCCAATTTGGAAGGAGACCTTTTTATTTGTATCAGAGAATTGACTGCTTTGTTTATAGCTTTATTAAGCGGTGTACCGATGTCTGTTGATTAACTTTTATCTGTATTATATAAACACCTGCGCTTAAACCTGTACCGATTGTGATGTTTTCATCCGATTGGCAGGTTAGGCTTTGAAGGATAAGACCGCTTACATCTATTATCGAAATCTCTACCGCACTTGCAGATTGTGTTTTAATTTTCACAATACTACAAGATGTTGAGGGGTTGGGATAAATGGAGATTGTCGCGGTAGCCTCTTCTGCATTAATATCAGTTGTAGTAGATATTGTAACATCTTTGCTAACGGCCGTTCCTGAACCAAATTCGTTTGTTTCCTGGACAGAAACCGTTCCACCGGTGCTGCCAAAAGATACAATGATTGTATTGGTTCCTTGTCCGCTGATAATTGTAGCTCCTGCCGGAACCGTCCATGTATAAGTAGAACCGTTGTTGTTTGAAACAGAATATGTAACATTTTGTTGGTTGGCCGTTACTGTGGTCGGTCCTGTAATAGCGGAAGTGATTGGTAGCAAGCAAGGACTTGTTCCGATAGGAAGAACTGTTACCGTTTGAGAGCTGGATGCTCCGCTGCCGCATGTATTCGTCGGAGCAACTTGTATCGTTCCGCTCTGGGTGCTGAATGTAACGGTGATGCTGTTTGTATTATTTCCCTGGGTGATAGTCGCTGTAGCTGGAATTTCCCAAACATAACCTGTAGCATTTTCGACTGTAGCAATAGAGTAGGTAATACCAGAACTGTTTGCACATGTAGATGTACTGCCCGAAATAGCTCCTGCAGCACCTGGAGGTGTAGTCAGTGTTATTGTTTTGGTGCCGGCTGTTGAGGTTCCACAGCTATTGGAAGGAATAACCTGAATTGTGCCGCCGGTAGAACCTAATGTTATCGTAATGGAATTCGTATTGGTTCCTCCGGTAATAACAGCACCAGTTGGTAATGACCATGCATAGTCTGTTGCCGCTGCAATAGCAGGAATTGAATAATTGATTCCTGCCACCCCTGTACATGGTGTTGCAGGGCCTGATATTGCGCCTGCGGCAGCAGGGATGGTGTTTAAGGTAATGGAGGTTGAACTTGCAGGACCGTTTCCACATGTATTTACAGGAGTTACCTGTATCATACCGCCTGTCGTTGCAAAGTTAACTGTAATAGATCTTGTATTCGCCCCTGTTGTAATAGTCGCGCCTGTCGGTAAATTCCAGTTGTAGCCTGTTGCTGTGGCAATTGCCGGGATGGAGTATGTTACTCCTGTAGTATTTACACAGGCTTCTGTAAGACCAGTGATTGTCCCTGCAGCCGTAGGGACATTATTTAAAGTAATCGTTTTACTTTTCGAAGCTCCGTTCCCGCAAGCATTTACGGGAGTTACCTGGATAGCACCTCCTGTCGTTGCAAAGCTGACTGTAATTGATTGTGTGTTTGCGCCAGCTGTAATGGATGCTCCTGTTGGTAGTATCCAGTCATAACTGGTAGCTGTTGCAACAGCAGGAATAGAGTAGGTCACACCGGTGGCATTTACACAGTTCGCAGCATTCCCGGTAATGGTACCGGCTGCTGTCGGCACGGTGTTTAATGTAATTGTTTTTGAACTTGGAGCACCGTTTCCGCATGTATTGCCAGGCGTAACCTGGATGGTGCCGCCGGTCGTTGCAAAAGAAACAGTAATTGAATTGGTATTTGCTCCGCTTGTAATGGTAGCACCTGTCGGTAATGTCCAGTTGTAGCTTGCAGCCGCGGCAATTGCAGGAATAGAATAGGATACACCGGTAGCATTCTGGCAGCTTGTTGCAACACCGGTTATTGTTCCGGCATCAGCAGGGATATCATTCAATGTAATTGTTTTTGAACCTGGTGTTCCGTTGCCGCAGGTATTTACAGGTGTAACCTGGATATTGCCGCCAGTAGTTGCAAAGGTTACAGTGATTGAGTTTGTTGTTGCTCCGGCTGTAATGGATGCTCCGGCAGGTAAAGTCCAGTCGTAGCTGCTCGCTGTTGCAATGGCAGGTATTGAATAGGTTACCCCCGTTGCATTTTTACAGCTTGTAATTAAACCTGTTATGGTACCCGCAGCAGCTGGCACGGAGTTCAATGTAATTGTTTTTGAACTTGGAGTTGCGTTACCACATGTATTTGAAGGTGTAACCTGAATATCTCCGGATGTACTGCCGAAAGTAACAGTAATAGCATTTGAATTTGCACCTGCCGTAATTGTTGTACCAGCAGGAACTGTCCAACTGTAGTTGGTTGCCGTAGTAATAGCCGGGATCGAATACGTTATTCCGGCTGCGTTTTTACAGCTGGTGGCTGCACCTGTTATGGTACCGGCAGCAGTTGGAACGTTGTTAATCGTAATTGTTTTTGTACTTGGAGTTCCGTTTCCGCATGTATTAACGGGGGTAACCTGGATATCTCCGGTTGTAGTGCCAACGGTTACCGTGATCGCATTTGAGTTTGCACCTGCAGTAATTGTACTGCCCGCTGGAAGGGTCCAGTTATAACTTGTAGCTGTAGTAATAGCAGGAATTGAATATGTGATTCCGGTAGCATTTGCACAAACGCTTGTGTTGCCTGTAATCGTTCCTGCAGCGGTTGGTTTGGAGTTTACAGTTACAGCAAGTGTCGCTGCTGTACCGTTACCGCAACTGTTGGATGGTGTAACCTGAATCGTACCCGATGTTGTTCCGTATGTGGTAGTGATTGAGTTTGTCAGATCGTCGGCAGTAATTGCTGCGCCGGCAGGTAGAACCCAGCTATAGCTGGTAGCCGTTGCAATTGCAGGAATGGAGTATGTAACACCACCTGTTGATGCGCAAACAGTATTGGAACCTGTTATAGGACCGGCAGCCGTTGGTACAGTGTTTACTACAATAGTTGATGTCTTGGTGAAATTACCATCAGGACCCGTTACCGTCAGGGTAATTGTTTTTGTGCCGCCTGTAGACCAGGAAACCGAATGCGGACCTGCAGTTGCTGCTGTAGCGATTGATGCACCTGAACCAAAATTCCAGGAGTAAGCAGTAATATTTCCTGTAGATGTATTGGTAATTGTAGCAGCAACACCTGAACAAATAGAAGATGGGGCAGTAAAGTTGGCTGCTGTAACAACGGGTGGGGTTGTGTTGGCCACATCAATAGCAGATACTGCAAGGATAAACCATGCATCGTGAGGAAGCCACTGTTCGATCCATCTCCAGTTCTGCCAGTCGCTGGAAGCATATGGCATCCAGTCGATATTGGTTTCTTCCATATCTTTCGCGGTGATACCATTACAGATTCCACCGGTTACGTTTGGTATGGCTGAAGCAACCGGATAATTCTGGTAGGTAGTAGTACCTGCGCCTGTCATCATACATACGTCAAACGGGTTTTTACCGAGTACCCAGTCGAGTTGGGCTATACCATAAGTACTTAATGTATCTGTGCCAAGCATAAATTGGGCGTTCAATTTTCTTCCGGCCATAATTAATGCTGTTGACATAGAAGCCAGACGGGCATTTTCTCCTTGCCACCAATATTCAGTTTCATTGTTGTGGGGAAGAAAGAAAGCTTTTCTGGCAGCGCCCAGTGTGCCGCTTGAGTATGGTTTCCCATATTCGCGGATGTAATTGAACGGGTTATTTACTTCTTTTGAGATACTCATGTACCAGGTAATATTTTTATTAATCACCTGAGTAATGGAAGCATTTTTGGATGCATCGATATCCATGTATTCCATGAGCGAAACTAATGGCAAACCTTCATCCGCAGCGTGGAAGAATGGTCTGTTGCCTGCAACATCTGAGCGGAACCAGCCTTGGGGATCAAGCATACTGATGATCTTGTCTGCATAGGCCGAAGCATCGGTAAGGTAGGCAGCATTGTTGGTTGCTTTATAAAGTTCTACTGTTGCCAGTAATCCGCAATAGAAATCAATGATGTTTTCTGTATGGTCATTGCAATACTCCAGGTTTTTGGTTGCATAGCCTGTGCCCGGAGCTTTTAGATTATTATATAAGCGGATAGCGCCATTCAGATATTGTGTTTTGGTGCTATCTCCATTCAGATTCATTCTGTATGCTCTGGAAAGTGCTGCTATGGCCATCCCTGCGCCTTCGCGCATAGCAGCCTGGTAATTCGCTGTCCGTGCTCCGTCATTACCTGTCCCTGCTTGTCCCCACTCGCAGATTTCTCTGGAAGAAGGATTATTTCCCCAGTCATCAAAAATTGCCAGGTATAAATAATTCTGCTGCTTGTCGATGTTTCTAAGTAAATAATCTGCTCCCCATTTAGATTCATTTAACAGATCCGTTGACTTGGCAGTGAATGAAGCCGTTGACATTTCATAGGATTTCAAAAGGGACCAGACGACAAAAGGAATTTGTTGCGGGTTGAAATAGTTTGCATAGGAAAGGTGTGACATGTGTTTGCCCGGGTCACCGGTTGCATCTCTCCAGCCTCCGTAAACATTAACCTGATCGTTACGGGGGCCGTAAAAGGAAAGTGTTTTATCTGCATTATTTGTCGAACGCATGCCTTTGAAAAAATCAACAACAGAAAAGGCAGTTTTTGAAAACAGAATATTCTGTCCGATTTCAAATGGATAAGAAACTTTTGTACCTACACGGATTTTGTATATACCTGCAGTTTGAAAATTACTGAAATTTAATTCCCAGAAGTATCTGTTAGTCCAGCCTGTAACTGCTCCTTTTGAAACAATATTGCCTGTATATACAACAGCGTTTGTTGATGAAAGGATGTCAAATGTGGTTGCAGCAAGGCTGTTGGCGCTATTTGTGAAGATGGCTGTTTTTGTACCATTCAATTCATAACCAACCTGGTTTAAAACAATATTGCCTGGCGTGCTAACAATAGGATCTCCAACCGTAACATCATCAAATGTTACGGCAGAGCTGTAGGATGTTCCCCCCGGATTAAAGAAAAAAACTATTTTTGAAATTTTGGTCTTGTCTACTGTTGCACCTCCTGAAGCTGTAAATTTATTCGTAAAGTCAAGGGTTACAAGAGTGAGGGAACTATTGATGGCTACAGACTTGGTCACGGGACTGTTGTTTGTTGCCTTGCCTGTATTATCTACAAGGTCTACACGCAGGGTAAAGGCAGCACTGTTTTTAATTTTTAATGATACCGTTGGATTTGCGCTAATGTCAATAGCGTTAAAACTGTATTCAAAGTTTTCCCAGCCCGGCCCCACTGTTGAAGGCGTAATAAGTAACTGGCCGCTGCTTTCATTGAATACAAACTTTCCTGTCGGAACACTTTTCCAGTTTGGATCAAGCGTGTTGTCATTAAAGTTTTCCAGCATTCCTGTTTGGGCATGAACAGAGAATACACATAGCAAGATTGAAAGGAGGGTATAGAATACTTTTTTCATGTAATGGGGGAATTATTGAAAGTATAAATATACGATAAAAAAATTGGATTATTTAGTGTTGTGTTTTAAATTCACAAGAACAGGCATAAAAAAAGGTTTTCGTAGAACGAAAACCTTTTTTTATGGAATATCGGACAGATTTTACTTTGATAATTTTACCGCTATAGCATTTGGCCCTTTGGGACCCATTTCAATTTCAAAGGTTACTTTATTGTTTTCTTTAATGGTATCAACCAGGCCATTTACGTGAACAAAGATGCTTTCCTGTGTATCTGAATCTTTGATAAAGCCATATCCTTTAGACTCATTAAAAAATGTTACAATACCTCTGTGCAGGCTGTCAATAGGAGCGGATTGAATATGCTTGGGGATGGCAATCTGAATATCTTCTTCTTTAATCTCAATTTTTTTCGTCGGATCAGGAGGAGTGGATGTGATATTTCCATATTCATCAACATAAGCCAACATGTCTTCAAAGTTGCTGGAAGCATTTGCCTTGCGTTCTTCCTTACGTTGTTCTTTATCCTGTTTCTTTTTTGCTTTTTTCTTCTCAGCTTCTTTCTTGTTCCAGGTATCCTGTGATTTACTCATAATGCAGTGTTTTTCTTGTAGGTCAAATAGGAATTGTAATTGCGGGTATAATTTGAATTGGAAGAAAGAGCACCACCACTTCTGATTATATCATTAATTCACTGCAATGTACGATAAATTCGTCTAACTTTTAAATGAATTTATCGTTAGCATTGAAGGAAAGATTAAATATGCAGCAATAGTATTTTCCGAAGATTTTGCGAAATTATTTGGAAGGTTTAAATATTTTTCAGACAAATGATATAATCTGAATCCGTTCCTTCTATCAGATCCGCTACCTGGAGGCCGGCTTTCTCTGCATAATCAGATAATAAATCCGATGAGATATATAGCCATGGAAACCAATTTCCTGTTTGATCCTTGTAGCTCATACGATATTGCATTTCACCATAATAGCTGCCATTCAAATCAATATTTACCGAACCGTCTTCTTCTTCAAACATGTAGAGTATATCTGCCGACTCGCCGATAATCATACCACCTGGTTTAAGCAACAGTTTACAATGTTTTAAAAAATGATCGAGATGATCGAGCGTGCCGGCAATCCCAAATCCATTCATTAATAAAAGTATTGTGTCAAATTTTTCAGTATCGGTATAGGTAAAAAAATCCTGATGAACAACCTGTATGACACCTTGCTTTTTCATGGCCTCACAGCATTTCTCTGAAAGGTCAAGAGCTACAACATCTTTATTAAGCTGTTGTAGTGCCAGTGTATGTATACCAGAGCCTGCACCTACATCCAGAATCCTTCCCCGGGCTAAAGACAAAGCACGTTGTTCTTTTGCCGGCATCCATTCAAATGAACGGAAAAGATACTCAACAGGAATTTCTTCGTTCTCAAAAAGATTTGACTCTACTTCAATAAATGGGCGATGCGTATTTGAAAGATAGTCAGAAATCGCCGTGCCTAAAGGGTCTGCCATAAGGTGTCTTTAAATTAGAATGAAATTGCCAACATGGTTGTAAAGAAATAATTTTCATTACTGGCTTTATCCTGTAAGGTAAATATTTTGTCTTTGCTTTGAAATGTTCTTGCTTCAATTCTCCATAGCGCATGTTCATTAATCCGTACATCTGCATTTAAAGAATAACCGGCTGTCTGGAATCCGTTAGGTGTATTTGTGGCGATTATGACATTGTATCTGTCACTGTAATACTCTGTACGGGCAGCCAGAGAGATTTTTGGCGATATTTTATATTGCAGCATCAGATAAGGAGTGTACCATACGTTATACTGACTGCTTCCCGTTTGCTTTTGTTCGAATCCGATATCAAATCCTCCCAATAATCCACAGCGATCGCTTAATGCAAATGATCCATAGAGGTTATGAAAATACCTCATTTGTTTGATTGTATCAGGTTTGTCGTTTCCTATGAACGAGCTGCTGTTGAGCTTGATTTTTTTATTTGGTGTATAAGTCAGCTGATGGCCACAGGCAAGGGTATTGTTTCCATCCGGTCGTTGGATATGTTGCCAGCCATTCAAAACCAATCCGCTTAAATACCATTTCGAATTATCAGATGTATAGGATAGCTTTAAACCTGTTTCATAGTAAGGTGAATTGTCTGCAGCCATGCTCCGCGTAAGATTCCAGCAATCTTTTCCAATGGCGCTTTCTGCGCCGATATGAGAGTCAAATACACCAGCGTCAATCCACAAGTTTTTATTCTTAAGAATTTTTACTCCTGCATTGGCCTGGTAGATCATTTTTAATGCACCTGGTTCTGTTGCAAGATTGATGTTTGCATATGTACCAGTCATTAGTGCAAGATTGGCGCGAACAGATTCTGTTTCGTATGCAGCTTTTATATAACCTATATTGATGTTTATTTCATTGTGCCTGTTGTATGCGATAGTAAATGGCGGACGAATATGATTGGCAGGTTTGTCCATATCATAACAATAATATACTTCCAGGTAGCCGCTTACTTGTAAAGACTTTTTAAGTGTGTCTTGCTGTGCATTCAGGTTATATGAAATGCTTATCAAAAGAAAAAGGATGCTTAGTTTTCGGGGAAATATTTTTAACATGTTTCAGACACTGATATTTTCGATAGAAACGGTCACTGGAAGAAAGATGCAATATACAGTATTTAATCTACGAATGTGATGGTAAAGGTTGTGCCTTTGCCCACTTCACTTTCAAGAGTTATGTTGCCGCCCAGGTTTTTTATATGTGTATATACTAAATACAAACCAATGCCATTGCTGTCTGAATGTGAATGAAATTTTTGATGAAGGCCGAAAATTTTATTTTTTATTTTTTCAAGGTTGAAACCTTGCCCATTATCGGAAATCAGTAATTGTTTTTCTCCATTAAGGATTTGTGTACGCAGCACAAGGTGTGGAGTCGTACCCACATTGACGTATTTAATCGCATTGGTGATAAGATTTAACAAAATGCTATCCAGATACGCTTTATTGAACGATATTTTATCAAAAGCAGAAAAATCGCTTTCAATAGAACTATTGGTATCAACGATCAGGTTATGGATGGATTGGCTTACACGTTCTAAAGCCGCAGCTATGCTAACTGTTTCAATCGACAGGTTCGAAATGCTATCCTGCGTTAATTTGGTAATATATGAGTCTACTGTTGATTTTAACTGAATGCCAGAATGTTTTAGCAGATCAATCAGCTCAATTGTAGAGTTATCGTTTATTTTAGACCTATCGATAAAATTGATAAGAGAGAGAATATTATTTATCGGTGGGCGCAGATCGTGTGAAATGGTAAAAGTTAAATTTTTGAAATTTTTATTCATTTCAGTTAAACCGGATACAAGCAAATTTCTGTCTTCTTCTTTATTTTTTAAGTGTGTGACATTTTTTGCGATTGCATAAACCAATTGCTCGCTTTGATAGGGCATAGAGGTCCAGGATAACCAGACAATCTCACCGCTTTTGGTAATGTATCTGTTCTCGAAATTTAACAGAGGTTTATTTTTATGAATATTCTGCCTGTGTTCAGAAGTAATCGTTCTGTCATCCGGATGAATGAACTCGTTGATTGGCCTGGAATAAAGTTCTTCTTCAGAATAGCCCAATGTTTTTATTACAGCAGGATTAACTTTTTTTAAATAGCCGTCATAACCAGCAATGAAATGCAGATCCAAAGATAATTCAAAGAATAAATCTGTATTATAAGAATCTGTATGTGACGGCATTTATTTCTTCTTTAGGGGAGCGTTAATCAATAGTTAGAATCTGAATCAATCAGGATAACTATTTTTTATGGCTCGCAATATGATTATTCAATAAGTTTTTCAAATCCTCTAAATAATCTGAAAAGACTTTTGTGCTCATAGTAGGGTGGGCAACTATCGGAATGGTGATGGGATTTTCGTCAAGATACTGATACAACTCGGGATAATCTTTTTCGATTTTGTAGGTGAGATCAGTTATTTCTTTAAGTAATTCCTGTGTTTTTTTCATAGATAGCTGATTTTTGATTCGATCAAGTTAAATCAATTTTCAAGTATCTACAAATCTTAATTAAAATACTTTCAGGTAGTTAAGTGTTAAATAGCCTGGTAAAGGGGAAAAAACTGCTGAAATGCAGGCTGGCAGGGCTTACGGTAATGAGGTAGCATGGGCAATTTTATCCGTAGATGTTAATTGCTTTTCATCATAATAAAATACCTGGCCGCTTTCTACCAGATGTTTAAAATCCTTACGAAGTTTTTTTGATTGGCTTTTAGTGATGCCATCTTTAATGTTATACTCAACTTTATTTTTTCTATCTGAAAAAGTAATAAACTCTATGTTACCATTTCGGTCACTAATGACTTTAAAAGTTTGTATTGCTTTACCTTGTTTGTTACATGCGATTACTGTCTGCGTTTTTTCTAATGGGCTTATAAGAATAGCCTTGCTTATGTTATTGTTATATTCAAGCACATGCAGCAAAGAATCCAGTTGATTACGGGTTATTGTATTACAGGTTGAATAGGTCGAAGATGAAATACATTGAATATTATTTTTTTTTATACAGGTATTTACCTGGCTCAAATTATCAAATTTATTGAACCCTATGGTGTCTGTCGCATTTGTTACTGCAACCGGACATTGCTTTTGCTGTGCCGCCGTTTCAGATCGTATACAGCTGTTTGTTATGAAATCAAGCATAACAGCTATGAACAGCAACATAAAAGTTTTATGAGAAAATTTCATAGGAACAGAATTAGTTAATTGGAATGAGGTTACAGGCATAGTGAAATTATATATATAGTATTCCATGCTATTAATGTTATTGAAGAATACGCTACCAGATGCCACAGAATTGAATAAGCCTTTTTCAATGCCGGGTTCATTTCTTTTTTTAGTACAGGTGGTTTCATACGTGTACATCATTTGAGTTGCTTTGTCTGAATGCTGTGAGAGTATATATTAAAATAGTTCATCACCCTGATTTTCTTCCAGGTCGTTGTGATTATCTCCACCAATGCTGTAATAATTATTTTCCTCATCCTCATTGCCGATTGCTTCCTGTTCATCATCCATTTCCGCACCTGGCACATCAAGCGCTGTATTGCCATATTCATTATCAGGTAATATAGATTTCTTTTTCCTTGCTGAGATTTCGGGATCCGCTTCATCAATGCGATCGTACTTGTTGTATATGTCATCCCGTGCCGGATATTTTGGATAGCCGGGAAATTTTTCATCGACAATTTCGTCGGGTTTTTCAGAAGTTTTTTTCTTGGTTTTCATGGCCGGTAATCTTTTGTTAAGCCAAATTTCCTATAAATTTGACCCACTAGCTTTGCAGTATTTTGAAAATAGATTACATCATTCACACCATAAGAAAAAAGCTGTATTGTGCATGGTACAATACAGCTTTTGATATCTTTTTTATTATTGGTTGAGCCAATTAGTGGTATTGTAAGATAAAATAAGTTTAATCAGAAGATGTGTTGAAGTTCTTGTCAAGAATGATACGGATATCTTCTCTTTTGAGATTGTTTCCATCATATAGAATTTCGCTGATCTTCTTTACAATGGAATCGAGTTCGTTTGATGAATTGATAAGATCCGTTAGGAGTTTTTGTTCTGTGGGTAATGTAATCTCCTGGCTTATTAAATATGCCAGGCCCATAATTCTTGATAACGGTGCTCTTAACACATGAGAATTGATGAACGCATATTCGGATAATTGTTCATTTTGGGTTTCTAATTCCTGTGTTCTTTTTTTAACGGCTGTTTCAAGAGATTCGTTC
>NZ_JBQCDF010000245.1:0-9517 GCF_051961495.1 Cytophaga sp.
TTTCAGACGTTTATGCATGTATTCATTTTATGGAATTGAATTTTAACACTTGTTAATATGTGTTATAACATTATTACATACATACTGTAAAAAAGGCAAGATTTGACCCTTATTTATTTTCATTAATTTAACTAATGTTAAAAAAATAAGGCCAATGAAAAAGCGATATTCAATTCTTTTACAGAGTTTTAATACAATTTTTAGAATATTAAGCCCCGTTAAATTCAATTTCGGCAAAAATATTTCCGGAGTTGAATTTTCTTATTTACTGCAAAGTCTTCAGTCAGCGACGAATAATGTGAAATTATCTTACATCCCACTGGTAGTTTTGCTGATGATATGTAACCTTTCTAAAGCGCAGAATATTACAGTAGGAAATGGACAAACACTTACAATTACAACCAATACAACCTACACCACATTAACAGTTAATAATGGTGGTATATTGATTGTTCAGGCGCCTGCTACACTTACTGTGGGGACGGTTGGAAATGCAGCCACTACTCAAGTCGTGGATTTTCAAAATGGTTCTACTGTCAATGTAAATGCAGGAGCATTTATGGTTGTATATGGAAAAGTAAATAACAGTAATAACAGTGACCAGGTAACGATTGACGGGGATTTGTACATAAATGGAAATTATAATGGCGGTGGCGGATCTGAAATCATTGGTTCAGGAACAGTGAATTCATCCGGTTCCATGACTACAAGTGATGGCGGAAATCCCGGATTGATTTTCGGATCAGGCAGTGATTGTAGTGCAGGTCCATGCAGCGGTAATAATCTTTCCTGCAGCATGGCAAATACCATATCTACAGCAAATCAATCCATCTGTGCAGGTTCTTCGGCAAGCACCTGGGATGGAAGTACACTTGCTTCGACAACATACCAATGGCAGTCAAGTGCTACAGGGTCATCTTTCACCAATATATCCGGCGCTACCAATGAAGACTATTCGCCAGGGATAGTTTCAACAACTACTTATTACAGAAGAAGTGCAACTAAATCCGGTTGTACAACTTATTCTCCGCAGCGGGTTGTAATAACAACTGCTACCGTAACACCAAGCGTAAGCATTTCATCATCTGCCACTACTATATGTGCCGGAGCAAGCATTACAATTACAGCTACACCAAGCAACGGCGGTACACCGACGTATAAATGGAAAAAAGGTGGCGTAGCCATTTCCGGTGCAACCAATTCAACCTATACAACAACGACAGCAGTTAATAATGATAGTTACACGGTTACAATGACGAGTACAGCCACGTGTCCGTCGCCAGCTTCAGTAACGAGTTCTGCCATAGTAATTACCGTAAATTCAGTTACACCAAGTGTTAGCGCGAGTTCTTCAGCAACCACCATCTGTGCCGGTACAAGCATTACCTTAACGGCTGCACCGACCAATGGCGGTACACCGACGTACCAATGGAACAAGGGCGGGGTTGCGATTTCCGGTGCAACTAATTCAACCTATACAACAACGACAGCAGCGAACAACGACAGCTATACCGTTACGATGACGAGCACGGCAACCTGCGCGTCGCCGACAACGGCAACGAGTTCAGCCGTGGTGATTACGGTGAACCCGGTTCTTACACCAAGTGTTAGTGCGAGTTCTTCAGCAACCACCATCTGCGCCGGTACAAGCATTACCTTAACGGCTGCACCAACCAATGGCGGTACACCGACGTATCAATGGAAAAAGGGTGGTGTTGCGATTTCCGGTGCAACAAACGCTACGTATACAACCACAACAGCAGCGAACAACGACAGCTATACCGTTACGATGACCAGCACAGCAACCTGCGCGTCGCCGACAACGGCAACGAGTTCAGCCGTGGTGATTACGGTGAACCCGGTTCTTACACCGGGTGTGAGTGCAAGTTCTTCTGCAACTACGATTTGTGCGGGTACAAGCATTACCTTAACGGCTGCACCAACCAACGGCGGTACACCAACGTATCAATGGAAAAAGGGTGGTGTTGCGATTTCCGGTGCAACGAATTCAACCCATACAACCACAACAGCAGCAAACAACGACAGCTATACCGTTACGATGACGAGTACAGCAACCTGCGCGTCGCCGACAACGGCAACAAGTTCAGCCGTGGTAATTACGGTGAACCCGGTTCTTACACCAAGTGTTAGCGCGAGTTCTTCAGCAACTACCATCTGTGCGGGTACAAGCATTACCTTAACAGCTGCACCAACGAACGGCGGTACACCGACGTATCAATGGAACAAGGGCGGCGTTGCGATTTCCGGTGCAACGAATGCTACCTATACAACATCAACAGCAGCGAACAACGACAGCTATACCGTTACGATGACCAGCACAGCAACCTGTGCTTCGCCAACCACAGCAACGAGTTCAGCCGTAGTGATTACGGTGAACCCGGTTCTTACACCGGGTGTTAGCGCAAGTTCTTCTGCAACTACGATTTGTGCGGGTACAAGCATTACCTTAACGGCTGCACCAACGAACGGCGGTACACCAACCTATCAATGGAACAAGGGCGGGGTCGCAATTTCCGGCGCAACGAATTCAACCTATACAACATTAACAGCAGCGAACAACGACAGCTATACCGTTACGATGACGAGCACGGCAACCTGCGCGTCGCCGACAACGGCAACAAGTTCAGCCGTGGTGATTACGGTGAACCCGGTTCTTACACCAGGCGTGAGCGCGAGTTCTTCAGCAACCACCATCTGCGCCGGTACAAGCATTACCTTAACGGCTGCACCAACCAATGGCGGTACACCGACGTATCAATGGAAAAAGGGTGGTGTTGCGATTTCCGGTGCAACAAACGCTACCTATACAACCACAACAGCAGCGAACAACGACAGCTATACGGTTACGATGACGAGTACGGCAACCTGCGCGTCGCCGACAACTGCAACAAGTTCAGCCGTGGTAATTACGGTGAATAATATACCAACCATAACCAATGTTGTACCCGCTGCAAGATGCGGTACAGGTGCTATTACCCTAAGTGCAACACCAAGCGCGGGTTCTGTTGTCTGGTATACCGTTTCGGCAAATGGCATAAGTGTGTATACAGGAAATAATTATACTATCCCTTCTCTATCATCCACCACTACATACTATGTTGAGGCTACTTCAAACGGATGTACATCGACATCAAGAGTTTCTGTAGATGCTACCATCAATACATGTGCGGTTTCATGGATAGGTGTGACAAGTACAGACTGGAATACTTCCTCCAACTGGAGTTATGGTTATATTCCATCAGCATCTGATACGGTAATCATTCCTTCCGGAGTAACTTATTATCCGGTATTAACAACCAATACCCCTGTTTATAAATTGCGGATTAATTCTGGTGCATCTGTAAGTATAGCATCAACAGGTACATTAACGATGTACAGTGATCTGATCAATAATGGGACGCTGTCAACAGTTGCTGGTTCTACGGTTGCTTTCAAAGGTAATCTGGCCCAAAGCATTCAAGGTGTGCCGGTATTGTATAATGTAGTTATAGATAATAATGCAGGTGTTGCTCTTCAGTCTGCACTTACTGTGAACGGTACAGTTTCGTTAACAAACGGTGCATTAACAACAAACTCAAACCTGACAGTTAATTTTGATAACGGGGGTAATATCGGTTATGCCCCTTCAGACCTGGGAAGTATTGCAGGCGTTGTTACGGGTAGAAGGGATCTGGTTGCTGCGAAAACGCACTATATGGGAGCGCCGTTCAGCGGCGTAACTTCCGGCCAGGTTGCGGCAACAACTCCTCTTTATGTAAACCCATACTGGAAGCTGTTTACCCGTACCTTCTCAACTCAAACCTGGGCAGCGGTTACAAGTTCAACTGCTGCAATGCCATTAGGTACAGGATACTCGTTGTCTCTTCCTTCAGCTGCACCATTGGTATTTACGGGTACTTATGATCATACATTTGCGTTGACTGGTCCTGTATATCCAAATACAGCCACAGGTAAATTTCTTCTTGTTGCTAATCCATATCCATCAACGATTGATTGGGACAATGCATCCGGTTGGACAAAGACGAACGTAGGAAATGCTATTTATTACTGGGACGCTCCGAATAACAGGGCTGCCAGTTATGCAGCGGGTATAGGTACAAATGGCGCTACAGGATATATTCCTCCCATGCAGGCTGTGTTGGTAGCCTTGACAGGTTCAGGCGGAAGTTCAAGCGTTTCAATTAATAATAATGCACGTATAAGTACTCAGAACCCTGCTTACTTTAGAACTGCTGCTGCAGATGCTGTGATCCGTATTCGTGTTGAGGGTTCAGAAGGAATTCAAAATGATGAAACTATAGTACGTTTCAATGAGCATGCAACGAATAACTTTGATCCAGAAATGGACGCGGCAAAGTTGTTAAATGGTGATTCTGTACCATCTATTTATACCACATCGGATACAGATATGTATTCAATCAATTCATATGCTTCTCCGGATGCTGCACCATATATTCCAGTAGCAGTAAAATTACCTGCAGATGGCAAGTATACGCTGACAGTAAGTAATGATAACCCTGATATTGAATATATATTGCTGGATAAGAAGCTTGGAATAGAACAAACAATTAAAGAAGCATATTCATTTACAGGCGAACAAACAGATGATGAAGATCGTTTTGAATTGCAGTTACGTACTGGTACAGGTGTTCAGGGAACAAACAGCACATCTGGCTTAGCCATTAATTCCGCTACCGGAGCGGGCTTCTATGTACAAACACAACGTTATGCCGGTCTTGAGGCTGAAATTGAAATTATGGATGTTACCGGTAATCGTATAGATGTTATGGCAGGTAAAAATTTATCAGCAGGCTCAACCTTTATACCATTGGATCTGCAGTCCGGCACTTATCTTGTAAAAGTACATGTGGGTACTGAAACTTTTGCAGGAATGATTGTTTTAGTGAAATAAAAACAAGTAAGCATTATAAAACAAAAAAGCTCCTGGATATCCAGGAGCTTTTTTGTTTTATGTATGTTTGAAAATGGATGAGTTGAAATATAATTATTTGAGTGTCATTTTTATTGTAAAAAAAACTTATAAGTAATAACAATTGTTAATTAGTAGATTAATGTCGTTATTTTTATGTAATTCAATTTTTTGATCAATTCTATCAAACGGCTGTTTAACAGAGTTTTATTTTTATTATATGTAAATAAGCTTAGTTTGAGAAAAACCTTTCTAAAAGATGACCGTTATCAGTTTAATCTACCTCAATAAGACTGAATATGGATTATACTTTACCGGGAAAAAACAATTCCCCCAATTGTTTTTTCAAAACCCTGAGTGCTTTTTACAAACACTTAATTATTCAAAATAAATTTATTTATACCTGTGCATGGTGTTTGATTTTCTGTTTTGTTCAATTAACGGATATCAATGCTGCAACAGTAAATTCTATTGCTGCTGGAAACTGGGGGACAGGCTCAACCTGGTCAACAGGCAGTACTCCCGGTAATGGTGATATTGTTAATATTAATAATCCGGTAACCCTGAACAGCAACATGAGCCCATCCTCAGGTGCTGTATATACTTTTAATGCAACATCGTCCGGCTCCGGAACATTAAACATGTCATCAGGAGCCATTCTTGATATTCGTGCAAACGTTACGTTTACAGGGTCGGGGTTTAATTTAAACGGCGGGATCATATATGTAAGAAGTGGATATACCTTGACGCTTCCCGGATTTAACGAATCGAATACTGCTATATATGTTGAGTCTGGAGCTACTTTGGTTGTGAATGGTAACTTACTGAATAACCATGGTACGATTCAGGTTGACGGGACATTAACCGTGAATGGTAATTACGACGGCCAGGCAGCCGATGCAGCCATTACGGGTTCGGGAGATTTTACAACGACAGGTTATATGAAAGGAATCAATGCCAGTATGGTATTTGGCGTAGTTCCCAATTGTAACGGCCCGGGTTGTAACGGAAGGAATTTATGTTCAGGCTTTACTGTAAGTGCTGCGCCGGCATCTTTAGATGCGTGTAGTATTTTGAGCTCTCAGACATTTACAGCTACAGTGGTTCCAGCATCTCCAACACCAACGTATCAATGGAGTTCATCTTCATCACAAACGGGTACATATTCAGATATTTCCGGTGCAACAAATGCTACGTATTCTGTAAGTGGCCTGGGTAACTCCAAAACATTTTATCGGGTAAGAGCGACCGTTTCATGTACTAAATACAGCGATCCGGTTTATGCGAATTCATCCAGTTCGCTTGTTTTTCTTGGTTCAACATCAATTACTGGAACAGCTGCTGTTTGCCAGAATACACTGCAAACATACTCGGCTGCAACTACCAACGCTATCGATTATATATGGTCAGTACCGGCAGGATCAGTTATTACGTCCGGTCAGGGAACCTCATCTATAACTGTATTAATAGGAGGAACAAGCGGTAGCATTGGAGTTACGGCCAAAACAGGTTGTTATTCAAATAATGCTACAAAGGCTATAACCGTAACTCCGATACAAACAAGTCCGGGATCAATAACAGGTTCTGCCAGCTTGTGCCAGAATTCAACAGGTAATGTTTTCAGCATTGCAGCTGTTAGCGGGGCAACCGGGTATACATGGGTACTACCCTCCGGTGCTTCGATTACAAGCGGTTCAAATACAAACTCTATAACTGTCACCATGGGGACAAGCAGTGGTAATATCATTGTTACTCCAACGAATGCTTGTGGAGGAAGCTCTGCATCGTCAGTACTGGCAGTAACAATATCTTCCGCTGTTCCTTCTGCTGCCGGTACAATTACCGGTACTACACCTGTATGCTCCGGCATTACAGGTGTTGCATACAGCATCTCTTCAGTAAGCGGAGCTACAAGTTATACATGGGCTGTACCTTCAGGCGCTGCTGTTGCTTCGGGTACCGGAACAACTGCTATTACCGTGAACTGGGGATCTACGGGAGGGAATGTAACCGTAACCCCTGTAAACGGATGCGGGAGTGGTACTTCAAAATCTCTGGCTGTAACAGTAAATACTGTCCCTTCTGCTGCCGGTACAATCACCGGTACTACTCCTGTTTGTTCCGGAGCTACAGGCATTGCATACAGTATTGCTTCGGTAACAGGTGCCACAGGTTATACCTGGGCTGTTCCATCAGGAGCTACCGTTGCATCGGGTGCGGGTACCAATTCAATTACAGTGAACTGGGGAGCAACGGCAGGAAACGTGACAGTAACACCAACGAATACCTGCGGTAATGGTACAGCTGGTTCTTTAGCAGTAACAGTAAACACCGTTCCATCAGCAGCGGGTACAATCACCGGTACTACTCCTGTTTGTTCCGGGGCTACAGGCATTGCATACAGTATTGCTTCGGTAACGGGCGCTACAGGTTATACCTGGGCTGTTCCATCAGGTGCTACCGTTGTAACAGGTGCGGGGTCCAATTCAATTACAGTGAACTGGGGATCAACGGCAGGGAACGTAACAGTAACACCAACCAATACCTGCGGTAATGGTACGGCTGGTTCTTTAGCAGTAACAGTAAATACGGTTCCTTCGGCAGCGGGTACAATTACCGGTACTACACCGGTGTGTTCCGGGGCTACGGGCATTGCATACAGTATTGCTTCAGTAACAGGTGCTACAGGTTATACCTGGGTTGTTCCATCTGACGCAACTATAGCTTCAGGCACAGGTACCAATTCAATCACCATTGACTGGGGGGCTACTGCCGGTAGTGTTATAGTAACTCCAACAAATGGATGTGGTAATGGTACATCGAAATCCCTGTCAGTAACAGTAAATACTGTTCCGTCAGCAGCGGGAGCAATTACCGGATCTGTATCTGTTTGTGAAGGACAAACGTTAGTTGCATATAATATTTCAGCCGTTACAGGTGCTACCGGCTATACCTGGGCACTTCCGTCAGGGTCAATCATATCAGGGAGTACAGGACGTGCTATAACAGCAACGATAGGGACAACTTCGGGAAATATCACAGTGACACCTACCAATACCTGTGGTAATGGTACAGCAAGCAGTGTATTCGTAACAGTGAATCAGGTTCCTGTAATTACAGCAACGATTCCGGATAGCAGGTGTAATTCGGGAACGGTGACATTAAGCGCGACTGCAAGCATAGGTACAATCAGATGGTATAATGTAGCTGCAGGGGGAAGTGTTTTATTTACAGGTTCTCCATATAGTCCTACAGTTACTGCAACTACTATATTTTATGCACAGGCAAATAATTCCGGTTGCTTAAGTATTCCAAGAACAGCTGTTGTTGCAACTGTGAACAGTTGTCCGGTTACCTGGACAGGAGCTGTGGGTATATCATGGGCAAACAAGAATAACTGGAACTATGGGGCCGTACCAACAGCGGCGGATTCTGTGTTTATTCCGGCTGGTGTGCCTAATAATCCAACACTTGCGACAAACCAAAATTCAGGTGTATTGACAATTAAACCCGGAGGAGTTTTGAAAATTTCATCCACCGGTACTTTGAACGCATACGGGGACATAATTAATAACGGTACATTTACAGCGCTTTCAGGTTCTACCGTTGATTTCACAGGAAGTACTGCACAAAGTATAACTGGTGTACCGGTATTATATAATACAGTTATAAATAATATTTCAGGAGTAGCTCTTCAATCTGCACTTACTGTAAACGGTACAGTTTCACTAACAAATGGTGTATTGACAACGAACTCAAACCTGACCATTGATTTTGATAATGGCGGTAATATCGGCTATGCTCCTTCAGACCTCGGAAGTATCTCAGGTGTTGTTACGGGTAGAAGAGATCTGGTTGCTGCAAAAACACACTATATGGGGGCTCCATTCAGTGGGGTGACCTCCGGACAGGTTGCAGCCACAACACCAATCTATGTGAGTCCATACTGGAAAATGTTTACCCGTCCGTTTTCTACTCAAAACTGGGCTGCTGTTACAAATTTAACAACACCTATGCCATTAGGCACAGGGTTCTCTCTGTCACTTCCGGCTGCGGCACCGTTGGTATTCACAGGTACTTATGATCATACCTTTGCCTTGACAGGCCCTGTATATCCGAATACAGCAACAGGTAAGTATTTATTGGTGGCCAATCCGTATCCATCAACGATTGATTGGGATAATGCTACCGGTTGGACAAATGCTAATGTTAATGCGGCTATCTATTACTGGGATGCTCCCAATAACAGATATGGAAGTTATGTAGGTGGTGTTGGCACAAATGGTGCGACAAGATACATACCGGCAATGCAGGCTGTATTGGTAGAATTAACAGGTGCGGGAGGAACTTCAAGTGTTTCCATTAACAATAATGCGCGTATAAGTACACAGAATCCTGTCTATATGAGGACAGCATCAAATACGGTAATCCGTATCCGCCTGGAAGATTCGGCAGCAACGAAAAATGATGAAGCTGTTGTTCGGTTCAATGATGATGCAACCACTGGTTTTGACCAGGATCTGGATGCACATAAGATTCCAAACAGTGGTTTGATGCCTTCCGTTT
>NZ_JBQCDF010000246.1:0-6327 GCF_051961495.1 Cytophaga sp.
AGCAATCGTAATACCGAATGTTATAACGGTTAACGGAGATGGCACGAACGATACCTGGGAAATCAAGAATATCGAGAGCTTCCCGAACGCAGAGTTCCTGATCTACAACCGTTGGGGCAACCTGGTTTGGAAGAGTTCAGGTTATCCGAAGAAGTGGGATGGATCGAACTACCGTAATGGTGAAGTATTACCGGAAGGAACCTATTTCTACATCATCAATTTACATAGCCAGATCTATACAGAGCCATACACAGGCTGGGTACAGATTGTGAAGTAAGAAAAGAAAGTTAGATTAATTAAAATAAAAGTGGGCGATATAAGCTGGTTGTATAACCAGTTATATCGCCCATTCATTTTATAGAATTGTTTTTTCCAAGTGTTGAATTTTTATATAAGAAACAGCGGATCTTTTATTCTTATCTCTATAAAATTGTAACAAATGTTAACATTTGGCGTAAAAAAAGAACTTTTGCTATGTAAAAATTGGAAAAGCGATTGGGGTTACTTTGAAATAAATCGAAGTATAGATAGTAAAAAGATTCTATTTAGCTATGCAATAGAAAGATAGAAATTGAAAAATTGTACGCATTTGAAGATTGGATATTATCAATAAATTATATGAAAATAGATAAGATGTATAAGTTGATTGTCAGTTGTTTTGTTCTTATTCTCTCCCTTGGAATATCAATAAATGCATCTGCGCAGTGTGGTGCGGAATCTATAACTACAGATCAGTGGTGTGAAAATGGCTTTGCCAAGTGGACATTTGATTCTCCAACTGCGAATACGTGGTATGAGTGGTATAGTTATACACCTGCTCCTTATGTAGCAGCAGATTTTGATGCGAATGGTCACTTGATAAGAACCGGTACAATCTTTTATGATTCTGTACAGACACCTTATTATTATTCACCGTTCCGTATCACAACAGCAACGGCACCTCCAGCCGGTGTGCAGCTAACATATATAAAACGTACGAATTATCCTGCGCTTAATCCAAAGCCGGCTGTTGCACCTGCATTTACATCCAATGCTGCAGGGACAGTTATGGAGATGAGCTTTACCAATACAATGCCTGTAAGGTTTAATTCTATTAAAGTTCCCGTGGTATTAAATACGGTTGGCCAGACATATAAAATTCAGATTACCTTTGGTACAACAGCAGGGCCGGGTTCTGCGGTTTACAATTTCTCAACAGTTGGTGCTACATTAATTTCAGGAAACAATTATTACGTAGAGGTACCAATCAACTATACATTAACAACAACAGGGACAACGAAAATTGTTGTGAACTCAAACCCAACAGGTACCGGCTCTGCCGTTGATGGTTTGTTGTTTTCACCGGCGCAACCGGCAACAACTACAGGAGGACCTGTAACAATACCTGCTAACAGTGCTTCTACAACAGGTGGTAAATATGGTGTTCTGTATGATTGGAATTATACCGCCATCTGTCCGCCGCAAACAACACCGCTTTCTACAAAGAAGACAACAGGGTGCTGCGTACCTCCTTCCAGCGTAAATATTTTAACGCTTAGTTCGAACAAAGCAACGATCGTTAACGGATCTGAAAATGCTACATTAACAGTTGGTAACTATTCTTCTTCTTCAAATTATTTTGATTGGTATTTTAATGGAGTGAATGTTCCGGCAGCCAGCGGTGTAGGAAAAACATCCTACGTAACCAATCAGGTTGGTAACTGGGAAGTACATGAGTTAACAGGTGGTAGCCCGGCTGCGGCAGATAAAACCAATCCGAGCTGTTACTCTTCAGATGCAACACGGATCGATGATAAATTAATATTTGCTACGATTGTTACATCGCCTTCAAATAACCCTTTATGTATTGGTGATTCATGGTCATTGTCCGGTTCAGGTTCATCAAACTTAACCTGGTCTACCGGCGGCGGTACGTTATCAAACACAACAGGTTCAACAACAACATTCACAGCAACACAGGCTGGAACAACACAGGTTATTCTGACAGGAACCGTTACAAGCGGTGACCTGGTTGTTAATGGTAACTTCAGCGCTGGAGCCACAGGGTTTGTTACATCAATGCCTGGTCCGGTGGATCCGCGTAGTACAGATGGCTCATACAATGTAGCTTCTTCTGCCGGAAACTGGGGCGTGCAACCCGATTGGACATTTAACGGTACGAAACCTTTCGTTACGGGTAATCCGGGAAACTTCTTAATCATTAATGGAGAGGATGCTTCCAGTGTTACTAAACCGGTAGTATGGGGTCAGAAAATTAATGGTTTGACAGCAAACCAGGCGTATACATTTTCATTTGATTTTACTTCCATATGCTATGTGGTATCTTCGAATACCGGAGGCTACAGCAATGCTCCGGGCACAGCACCTTTTTATGATGTGGACCTGGAAGTATACATCAACGGAGTTTTGATCGGTTCTGCAAGTACAGACTTTGCTACGAATGGCGGCGTAAATGCAGTGGGTGTGTGGAAGAACTTTGCATATACGTGGAATTCGGCAACATCTACTTTTGCCAATATTGAAATCAGACAAAAGAATTTATTCCCGATGCGTGGATATGATTTCGGTTTGGATAACATCAAATTTGGTGGTCTGCAAACACAGACAGATGCTGTAACACTTGGGCCAATAACAGATTGTTCTGCAATCACAGCAACAGCCAGTGCCTGCGTAAACGATACTTATACCGATTTAACAGCAGTTGCTACCGGTGGACTAATCTTTGATCACTGGGAATTAACATCTACACATGCTACCGTAAGTACTGCCAACCCATACAGAGTACAGACTTTAACAGCTACACAGTATGATGCAGTCGGATATGTTGGTATTGGTAACGTATTATCCAACGGTGATTTTAACAGCGGAAACATCGGGTTCATCAGTGGTTCTCCTTATTATACATATGCTGGTACGGGCCACGGAGATAATCAATATTCCGTTGACGTCAGCATAAGTACTCATAACCCGGGCTGGTGGATTGATATTCCTCAGGCGCCTGGCCAGTCAGCTACATCAATGCGTTATATCGCTGATGCCAAGACAGGGGTGAAAGTTCTGGCATGGACCTTCACGGCAAATCAAAACGATAAATTTGCCTTCAGCGGTTACATGGCAAACATCCACAAAGATGCCCTGGGTCCGGATACGATCAACACAGGTATTCCATCTGCCATTGGTATATATATTAACAACACTATGATTGCGAGCTACTGGACAAAGAATGACAGAGACTGGCATCAGCTGACTGGTAACTGGACTGCACCATTGGCAGGTTCTAATACCTATACGCTGGAAGTACGAAACCTGAAATTAAATTCCGGTGGTGGTAATGACTTTGCATTGGATGATTTCAAACTTGTACCACTTACCGGCACGGCTAAAAAATTCACGGTAACAACACCGGTTTGTGATCCGTGTTTATCTGGTGGGCCAACGGTTGCAACAAAAACATATTGCGGAAATACAGGTACAGTAAAACTTACACCTGCAGCAAGTGACCCTGCGGGGGTTCAGTTCAGCTGGTATGCGACGGCAACCAGTACACCGGTAATTGGTACTTCTGTTGGTTCAGCAACTACAACGCTTGATCTTACAGGTATTGCAGCAGATGGTTCAGGTAATAAAACAGTTTATTATCAGAAATCCGCTAAAGGAACAGGTACCGTATTTACAAAAGCACAAACCTGTACTCCAAATTATCAGCCGCAAACAAATTTCTCTTCCGGTAATTTAACAACACAATTAAGTAACCTGCAAAATCAGGGTTACCATGCAACAAAGGCGATTCAGATCCAAAGTTTCGCAATGATGATTGAAATGGAAATCCAAAATGACGGGTGTACAATGAATGGAAATACTCTTTTCCAGGTGGTTGGCGCCAAGGCCGGTTCAGGAGGCTTGGTAGAAGATCCTACGGTAGTTTATGGATCATTGTCTGCTAATTTCAGCAGAACAAAAACACCTGCTGATCCTCAAAAGTTGCAACAGGAAATTACGTTAACTGGTACTGCATCTGTTCCAGCTAACACAGATTTCTTTATTATTCCTAAAACAGTGACGGGAACAATGACTGGTACAGGTTGTTATTTTGCAAGAGTAAGTTTTGGTCAGTGTGAAAATGATTTAACATTCCCGATGGTTGATACATATGATGGTGTTACTGTATCTAGAACTTCTTCTTCATCTAACAATGGCGGAACTGGAGGCGGTAAAAAAGGAGGTATACCATACAATGTTACATTTGCTGTACCGGCTTATCCTTGTCCGCGTGTACCGGTAGTATTGACTCCAAACTGTCCGTGTACAAAACCTACAATTGTTACGATATCATCACCTACGACAGGAACGACAATCTGTGAAGGAACCGCACAGGCAATAGCAGGTACTGCAACAGTTTCAGCTGTACCGCAAAACACAAGCTTTACTTATTCCTGGATCAAAACAGCAGGTACAGGTTCTGGTGTAAAAGTAGCGCCAACAGCTGTAACAACACCTGGTACTTTCCCTAATTCATTAACAATACCGAACTATACTGGTATCACCGGTCTTACAACAGATGCAGGTACTTATGTACTTCGTGTGGAAGACGGTAACACAGGAAACTCTGCCTGCTATACAGAAGCAACAGTTATTATTAATATTGATCCGGTTGTAACTACACCGGCCATTACAGCCGCACAAACAATCTGTACAGGTACAGCACCGGCACAGATTGGTGGTGCAGCAGCAGCAGGTGGCTCAACAACAGCCACTGCAACGTATGTATGGGAAAGTTCAGCAAACGGTTCAACCGGCTGGACAACCATCGCAGGTGCGACGTTGAAAGATTATACTCCGGGCACATTAACAGCAGATACATACTACAGAAGAACCGATAAGAAAGGTGTTTGTGCCGGAGCTGTATCAAACGTTGTTAAAATCACCGTTGATCCGGTTGTAACCACACCGGCGATTACAGCCGCACAAACAATCTGTTCAGGTTCAGCACCGGCGCAGATCGGTGGCGCAGCAGCAGCAGGTGGTTCAACAACAGCAACAGCAACGTATGTATGGGAAAGTTCAGCAAACGGTTCAACCGGCTGGACAACCATCGCAGGTGCGACGTTAAAAGATTATACTCCGGGTACATTAACAGCAGATACATACTACAGAAGAACCGATAAGAAAGGTGCTTGCGCAGGAGCTGTATCAAACGTTGTTAAAATAACGGTCGATCCGGTTGTAACCACACCGGCGATTACAGCCGCACAAACAATCTGTACAGGTACAGCACCGGCGCAGATCGGTGGCGCAGCAGCAGCCGGTGGCTCAACAACAGCCACTGCAACATATGTATGGGAGAGCTCAGCAAACGGTTCAACCGGTTGGACAACCATCGCAGGTGCGACGTTGAAAGATTATACACCTGGAACATTAACGGCAGATACTTATTACAGAAGAACGGATACGAAAGGTGTTTGCGCAGGTGTTGTATCAAACATTATTAAAATCACGGTCGATCCGGTTGTAACCACACCGGTTATTACAGCAGATCAAACAATCTGTACAGGTACAACACCGGCACAGATCGGTGGTGCAGCAGCAGCCGGTGGCTCTACGACGGCCACTGCAACATATGTATGGGAAAGTTCAGCAAACGGTTCAACCGGCTGGACAACCATCGCAGGTGCGACGTTAAAAGATTATACTCCGGGTACATTAACGGCAGATACATACTACAGAAGAACCGATAAGAAAGGTGTTTGTGCAGCTGTCGTATCAAATGTTGTTAAGATTACGGTAAGCGCGACAGCCTCTCCTTCTATTACAGTGAGTCCTAGTAAAAATCCGATTTGTGTAGGAACGAGCGTAACCTTTACTGCCAACTTTAATAATGGCGGTGCAGCTCCGACATTCGAATGGTTTATCGACGGTAATACTCAGGGAGCACCAAGTACAACTGCTACAACATTTACGAGAACAACATTTGCAAACGGGAATCAAATAACAGCCCGTATGGTAAGTAACTCAGCCTGTGCAGTTCCTTCTACTGTAACATCAGCAGCAGTTACAATGACCGTGAATCCGATTCCTACACCGGCGGTTAGTGCAGCAGCAGATAAATCAAGCATCTGTCCGAGCGACAACGTAACATTCACCGCCACTCCGACAAGCGGTGGTACGACACCTACCTATCAGTGGAAAAACAACGGCACAGCGATTGCCGGTGCCACCAATGCGACATATACAACAACAGGTACAGCCTTGGGCAGCCCGAACTCTGTAACCGTTGAAATGGTAAGCAATGCACTATGTGCGCCAACAACTCCGGTAGCATCTTCTGCC
>NZ_JBQCDF010000247.1:0-20639 GCF_051961495.1 Cytophaga sp.
CACGCTTCCGTGGCGCCGCAGGTAATTGTAATATCTGTAGCAGGATCATATGTTGCGCCATAAAGTTTTTCAACCTTGGCAGCAAGATTATCAAGCAAAGGTTTTGCTCCCGCCAGTGGTGCATATTGATTAAAGCCCTGCAACATGTATCTATGCACAAGCCCGATCAATTCTTCTGAAGGAAGGAAATCAGGAAAGCCCTGTGCCAGGTTTACAGCTTTGTATTGCTGCGCCATTGCCGACATAGTCGAAAAAATATTAACTCCGATATCCGGCAATTTAGAAGCAATGGCCTGCTGCATCATACGAATGGTTAGTAAGGACTCTTTTCTAATTTTGTACCTGCAGGTAATGTAAACATGGTACTGGAAAGTGTCATTGGTTTTACTTCTGTAGCTACACTTTCAATCACGCATTGATCTGTCTCAATCACCGATTTCAATGGTAATGCTTTTGCTTTTGACAGGTAATAATACCAGTTACCGTATTTGTGTTTTGTATACAATGTAACATCTACCGCCTGCTTGGCATTGTAATAATATTTCTGCACGCCGGATTTACAAGTCATCGTAATTTCATCGCAGGTATAGCCAAGAATAACAGCTGCAGCTTTTTTCACTTCAACTTTTAATACTGAATCAGTATTCACTGCAGCATCGATCCAGAATACAGATGGCGAATTTGACATTTTGCTGTACGATTTATTGTCTTTGTTGATGTACATCTGCCATTGGAAGTAGGTACCATTAGCTACTACTTTATAATCACCGCCTTTGATAAAATACTCCTGCTTGCTGCCCAGCATAGACTCCCACTGCTCATTGCTTACCTGCGGATTTTTTGTTTTGAATGTATTCTTATAAATGATCTCTCCCTGAAAAGTTTGTGCCGTTGTTGCAAACGCCAGACAGGAAACCAAAAGTGCGGTTAGGATTTTTTTCATGTTTGTAAATTTTAAAAGTTAAAGAGTTAAAGAATGGGGGATTAATATTATTTCAATTTAAAAAACCTGTACGGATTTGTAAACGCATGCATGTAAATACTTCAGTTCGTTACCTATATAGGTTTGTACAAATGAATGCTCCGGACCGGAACATTCATTTGCAAGTTCACGGAGGTTATTTTTTAACCGGGAATTTCATGCGGTAAGAAGCATCGCATTCACCTTTGCTGATATTGCTCAACTTCCCTTTCAAAAGTCGTTTTTTAATAGATGATAAATGATCCACAAATAATACCCCTTCAATGTGATCGTATTCATGCTGGATCACACGTGCCGTCATGCCATCAAACTCTTCCACATGCTCTTTCCAATCGGTATCAAAATAACGGATACGAAGATTCGACGGACGGTATACATCTGCCCGAACACCAGGAATGCTTAAACAGCCTTCTTCGTATGGCCATTCGTCGCCCCACTCTTCTTCAATCACCGGATTGATAAATGCCTTACGAACAGAGGCAATATTTTCATCATCAAATACAGATGTATCAATTACAAACATGCGGATATTCAATGCCACCTGAGGAGCAGCCAAGCCTACGCCATGTGCATTTTCCATGGTCTCAAACATGTCTTCCGACAACTTTGCTACATCTAAACTACCTTTTTTAATATCTTGGGCAACTTTCTTCAACACAGGATCCCCGTATGCCACAATCGGATAAATCATATTTTTATTTTAACTATTTTTCCAAATATACAAAAAAATGCTAAAAGCTGGCTTAAAACAGATTGAAAGTGTAGAGTTTAGAGTGTAAAGTGTAATTGTTTCAATACTGAAATTCTATCGAATATTTAAAGTGTCTTAGGCATCGGATTAAAAAAACGCATACACTTTACACTCTAAACTTTCAACTATTCTCCTTCTTCTGGCTTAAAAATCATGTTTGTTGTACCATTCTGCTTCTGTTCCATAAACGACTGCAGAATAATGGTAGCGCTGATCTTGTCAACGGTAGCTTTATCTCTTCTTCCCTTTTTACTCACGCCCCCGGCAATCATGGTATCCAGAGCCATGGAAGAGGTGAAGCGTTCATCTACCCCGTAAATGGGTATGGCAGGAAATGTTTTTTTGATCAGATTGATAAATGCCTTTACATTGGCAGCATTGGAAGATTCTTCATTCTGCAGGGTTCTCGGTAAACCTACCACAAAAGCTTCTACCTGTTCAGTACTCAGGTATTTTTTCAGATACACCACCACATCTTTGGGATGAACAGTATCCAGGGAATTTGCGATGATCTGCATAGGATCTGTACATGCCAGCCCTATCCGTTTTGTTCCGTAATCAAAAGCTAAAATACGCGCCATTAATATGTTTTAATAGATTCCGCAACATATTTTGCCACTTTGGCTTCGAGTTCCAATGCCTTCGGAAACAGTACTTCATTTTCAATACGGGCATGAATAAACAGATCCTGGTCAAATGCCTGCAGTTCTTTTAATACCACTTTCAGGTGTACATCACGCATACCGTCAACAGTATAATTATTGGTCAGGTCACGTATACCTTTCATTTCATCGTCATCATTTTCGTGATGGGCAGCCATGCGCTTGATCGAGTATTTACTCATTACCTCCAGCATCACCGATTCATTGAATGTACTTGCGCTTGCACCATGCAATTTCAATACATAATAAAACAATGAATCTTCTTCATGATAGATGTGCTTGATAAAATCTTCCATTACATATGGGAAGATCAATTTCAGGTCATGTGTTAATTTATCGGTGTCCTGCAGATCAGCGATCAGCCGGGAGATATATGGAAGCTTTTCCTTAATGTATAAATAATGTGCGTGCTTTAAATATTCAATAATCGCATCCACTTCAAAAAACTTAAAGAACTCCGCTCCCGGAAATTCTTCTTCGTGTAACTCTTTAAGTTTGCGCTTAAGCTGCTCTTCTGTAATATCAGAAGTCTGCAGGACTTCTTTCAGCAAAACCGTTTTATGCTCATAGAATTTAACACCAAAAAAATACAAGGCATGCGCCAATACATAATCATTTTCTACCAGTTCCTGTAGACTTTTATTTACATTCAGATTCTGCATAGGATTGTGTGATAAGTTCTTATATAAATATAGAAAAAAGGTTTTTGCTCAACAATGACTTACCTCATCTTAGTTATAAACACCCCTGTTTTACACATCTACAGCAATAAAATCTTCATCATTTATTTTACCGGTCACATATTTGTTGCAGAAAATCGTTTACTGTACCTAAGCCTTATCCGTGATTATTCCTGAGCAGAAGGGAGAATCCAGATCTTCGGCATGAACGAATCTGTTTCTTTCATCAGATCAACCGTCGAATCAATAAACGGTTTACTTGGCCGGCCATTGAGGGCCACATAACTGCGTACCCGTACTTCAGGATTCCGGATGCCTCTTTCATGATATACTTTCCCGATGTGATGTGCATATTGCAAAATCATGTCCGGTTGTGTACTCATCATTTTTTCCTGCTGCGCCGTTAAGAATTCGTGATTGTTTACTTCTGTCTGCCAGCCGGTTTCTGGATCGCGGACATAAAAATAACATACCCCCATTTTTTCCATCAGCATGACGCGCCAGGAAAAACGATAACCTTGTTCTGTCCAGAATAATTTATCCGGATACAGTACATAACGGAATGGAAAAAGTAATTGAAAGCATACGTACAACATCAATGTAGAAACAAGCACCTTTTTTGCCCAATCAGAGGAAATACTGAAATACACATTTACCATCATTTCATTCCTTTGCACGGGCAATATTTTTTTTAACCATTGAATGATCCGGATATGAAATTCCGCAGGGAAAAAAATCAGGGTTGCGCCAATCATCACAAATGGGAACATGCCGATCTGGAACAAAATCCGTGTCATGATGTGGAAGAAAAGCACCAGCATATAGGCGAAGATTCTGAATCTGTTTGTAAGCAGCAAAAAAGGAATACTTAAATCATACAGCATGCCGAACCAGCTGAAGAAGAAGGGTACCCAGCTGTAATTAAAAAGCCAGCCGATCCATGCAAGATCATTTCTTGAGATCAGCCAGATCTTTAACGGCATGGCTTCAAACAACCAGTCGTAATTTATTTTAGCCAGACCTGCATAAAAATAAACAATAGCCAATTGCAATTGAATCATGTGAATATAAACGACCGGAATATGAGAGACTGCAAGAAGAGGTTTTCGCCAGGTATCAACCGAAAAGCTTCTGTGGGCAGGCATGAATAACATGATCAACGAAACCAGGCTGATGAAATAATAGTGATTGAGATAATTTGTCTGGTCGATCAGTTCGGTATATGTAAAGGTTAAAAATGACAGGATGGAAAACACCCGGTACCACGCACCAAGCATAACCATAAAAAAACTAAACGCCATCAGTACATATACCAGCAGCATGGCTTGTTCATTCATGGGCTTTACCCATGCAAATCCATAATAAGAAAAAAAGAATTTTGGTACGCCGTAAAATAAATGCACCCAGTCATTGAACATAAAGCGCAGCGTACTGTAAGTCATTACTGCACCGTATACGATTCTAAAAACAACAAGCGGAGCAATTGAAGTGCTCCGCTTGAAATAAGATCGCATATAAATCTGTAGAGATGTATTCATGAATGAATAAGTGAATTAATCACCATCAGTATCTCCGTAAGAGATCATCACTCCTATCGCCGATGCCATGTCAACCTTCAGCATGGTCAATAAAGTCAATGTTTCATCGTAAGCAGCCTGCACCGCCTGTTTGCCTGCAGGATCCTGAACGGCTGTAGAGATCGGACCCGGTATCGCATTTAATTTAGCCTCTACACGTGCAATCTGAAGCTGAATATTTGTATCCAGTTCTCTTTGATCGATTGCCACCAGATAGTCGTCGAAACCATAGGCGTCAATGCCGTTTACTGTAATTCCTCGATATAATCTGCGGATTGCTTCAATGCTTGCTTTTGCCAATACCAGAGAAGAATCGGAATGATAACCTTCACATTTAAACGGATTCACAACCGATGGATCGAGCACAGCATTCTGAATGATATTTAATGGAACGCCTAATTTGTAATTCTTAACATTTTCAAGATCCGACACCATCATATTAATGGTTTGCGAAGTTGAACTTCCAAGGTCAATACCTGTGTTACTTGTATAAATAACAATGAAATTTGCTCCGGATGAATTCCAGTTCTTAAACGTTGTTTCAATTCTGGTTTTAAGATTTGAACTGACAGCTTTTAAGAAATCACAACGCCTGGAAGCAAGAGAAGATACGCTGAATGAATCAACGATCTGCTGATCGGTTTGGCTTTTCTGATACAGCAAATAATCAATTGTCGGAAAGCCTGAATATGTTGCGCTGCCTGTAGAAGGAATATTGGTAAGGCCGGATTCTATTTTTGTTTTGATCAATGCAGTATCGGAAGGGAATGCATTCACCGATTTTGTTTCCAGCATAACGGTTGAAGCAGTTGCCGGTCCGAATTCAAACTGCGCCACATATTCCCAGGCAACGTATGCTTTGTAGAATTTAGATCTCAATGTCTGCAGTCCGTCAGTTGTTGGCGCTGCAGTAAACGCTTGAACTTCCGTATCAAAATCATTGAAAGCTGTTTGTAAATTCAAATATCTGCCATAGATGACATTATATCCAATGTTTCCGATCAAAGGTTCACGGTTAGCCTGTTTTACAGTTGTACCGTCATCATGCTTTTTTTTACAAGCCGCTGTTACCACTAAACAGATGCCCATAAATACAATTGAAAGTTTATTCATTAACTGATAATTTTCTTAATATTATAATTGAACTGTTGTATGAAATCCCTGCTACTACATTCTATTTGTATTCAAAAAAGTAGTATGTTTGTTTTGCCGGAAGCAGTTCAGTTTGTACAGAATTTACTTTCTACACATTTCCAAAGTTACTAAGGAATTCCTACAGCAACAATGTTATTTAGAACTATTTCAAATAAGAATCGGTTAAATTTCAAAGGAATAAGCATACATAAATAAATCAAATCACAATATGGAGGATCAAAAACCCAAAAACTCTCTTTTTCAGATGCGTTTACCCATTTTTCTGGCATTGGCTGTTATCTGCGGAATCTTCATTGGCGCTGCTATATCTAAAAAAGGTACTGAACAGAATGTAGCAGGAAATTATTTACGGTTTGCTGAAATACTGGGCCGTATCCAGGAAGATTATGTAGACACCGTGAATGTAGACGAGCTGGTTGATTACTCAATCAACCAGATGCTGGAAAAACTGGATCCACATACTTCTTATATTCCCGTTAAAGACCGGCAAATGGCAGACGCGCATTTAGAGGGCGACTTCGAAGGCATCGGTATTGAATTCAATATTATCAAAGATACCATTTATGTAGTGACACCTATCAGCGGCGGACCTTCAGAGAAAGCAGGTCTGATGGCGGGCGATAAAATCATAAAGGTAGACAGTATACAAATGGCCGGTAATGGCGTAACCTCTGCTGATGTGTTCAAACGCTTACGCGGTAAAAAAGGAACAAAGGTGATTCTGACTGTTAAACGTAAGTCATCCAGCAAACTGTTAACCTACACAATCATTCGTGATAAAATTCCAACGTATTCGATTGATGCAGCTTATATGATTGATAAAACAACCGGCTATATTAAGATCAGCCGTTTTGGCGATAAAACCTATAATGAATTCCTTGCAGCCCTGGCGGATTTAAAATCTCAGGGTTTACAACGATTAATGATTGACCTGAAAGATAATGGCGGCGGCTATCTTGACCGTGCTACAAATATTGCGGACCAATTGATCCCGGGCAATAAAATGATTGTTTATACAGATGGTAAAGGAACGAAATACGACCAGGAGATCCGTGCAAGTATTGCAGGAGCTTTTGAATCAGGACCAGTAGTTGTATTGATCAATGAAGGAAGTGCATCTGCCTCTGAAATTTTATCGGGCGCAATACAGGATAATGACAGAGGTTTAATTGTCGGAAGAAGATCCTTCGGTAAAGGATTGGTTCAGATACCAATCAACCTGACCGACGGTTCTGAATTACGCTTAACGATTTCAAGATATTATACGCCAAGCGGCAGAAGTATTCAGAAGCCTTACGACAAAGAAGATGTTTCAGCGTATGATTCAGATTTATTATCACGCTATGAGCACGGTGAGTTTTTCCATGCAGATAGTATTCACTTTAATGATTCATTGAAATTCAAAACTTCAAAAGGCCGCACGGTTTATGGCGGCGGCGGTATCATGCCGGATATTTTTGTTGGCCGTGATACGTCAGAGTATACAAAGTATCTGATGGAATTGTTTAACCAAAACGTAATCCGCGAATATACTTTAAACTACTATCAAAATAATAAGGCAACCTTAAGCGCCATGTCTTTTGAAGATTATTTCAAATCGTTTACAGTAACAGATGCGATGTTGAAAGACTTGATTGATCTTGCTGCTAAAACAGGTGTTAAATATAATGATGCCCAGTTTAAACGTTCAAAAGACTTTATCAGGAACAATGTTAAAGCCTATATTGCGCGGAGCGCCTGGGGCAATAAAGGCTTTTACCAGATATACAATCTCAAGGATGAAATCTATAACAAAGGATTAAGCTCGTTTAAGGAAGCAGAGAAGATCAGCGAATAAGAAAGTAGAATATAAAAAAGAAAGGGTAGTGAAAATTTCACTGCCCTTTCTTTTTTATAGTAATAATTTCCGCTTATAAAGATTCAAGGAAACTAATCAGAGCAGCTCTGTCGGCAGCGTTCATATTGATGAATGCATTTTTTGAGAAAGTACCTTCGCCGCCATGCCAGATAATGGCCTCTTCCAGCGTACGCGCTCTTCCATCATGCAATAGAAAACGCCCTCCGTTTACCGTCTTGATCAGGCCAAGCCCCCATAATGGTGGTGTTCTCCATTCATTGCCGGTTGCCAGATAATCCGGTCTGCCATCAGCAAGTTCACTGCCCATGTCATGCAATAAAAGATCTGTATATGGCCTGATCTTTTGATTGCTCAACGCGCTGACCGGATGCGTACCTGTTACAAAATAAGGTGTATGGCAAGCGCTGCATTTTGCCTGCGTGAATAATTCTTTTCCACGTAATACCTGATCATCTGCCCAGTTTCTGCGCGCCGGCACAGCAAGTGTCTGGCAATAGAAAATCAATTGATCCAAATCAGCATCCAACATCTCAGGCGTGCCGCCATTTGGCCAGGAACCATAATCAGTAACTTCATCACCAGTCAGGTTTTCATCTGTAAACAAGCGGTTGGTAATGCCCATATCACCCAACGAGGCGCCAGCCGTTTGCTGAGACAGCGTCGGCTGATTTGCTTTCCAGCCAAAACGGCCCAGGTCTGTAGTATTGGTTTCGTAGTTCCATACATAATTCGGCTTTCCGGAAATGCCATCTCCGTTGACATCTGCAATATCCGCCAGGGCCAGAATATCTGTTGCTGGAATAGCCTCCAACAAACCTAATCCCGGTAATTGCTGGGCAAGTCGGGGGCTATACATAATGTCCGAACTTAACGGTCCGTAACCAAGATCTGTAAACGTATATACAGGTGTGCGCAACTCATATGTTGTCCCGTCTTTATATTTTCCGGTTGTTGTAATATACGTAACGCTTACATTTCCTTCAGCAGTAGCGCTGGTTGTAGCTCCGGCATAAATACCGTGATTGCTTAACTGTCCGCCATATTGCGGATCACCCATCGGACCGCCATGCGCGTCTTCGCCGGAGACACTCAAACGGAACAACAAGCCTCCAAGATCGTCTCCCGGGTTTGCAGGCGGCAAGCCTCTTCCATCCAATTTATGACAGCCTGAACACGAACGCGCATTGAACAACGGCCCTAAACCATCCACGCCAGTTGTAGAAGAAGGCGCCACAACCCAACTTGTTTTAAAAATAGAATTCCCCAGGCCAAATTTATTTTTTTCTGCCTGCGATAAATTAGCGGCAGCAAACCCGAAAGCATTCATGGATTTGTCAAATATAGTCGTAGCACCACCGGAAAGTTCTTCTCCGTCTTCTGCACCTGAATTCCTGGTTGGCGTCAAAGGATCATCAGACTTATGATGACAGAATTGCATCGTGGTCAAGGAAATAAATATAATGACCGTTAGGATTAAACTTGTTTTCTTAAACATCGAGTGAATAAGGAAATAATGTATTAGTTAATAATCATGCCCAATTTAGCACCTGCCGTCTGGATTTGTGCAGCTTCTTCGTGCAGGGCATCAATCGCATTCTGTACGCGGATTCTGCCGGCAGGGTTTGTTGTTACAATTTCATTATCAAATGGTGCATGTATTGCTGCTATTTTCACATCTGCGTCATAGATTCTGTTTAAAACAATTGAATCTGTTTTAAAGTCTGCAGCTTTAACAAGTTCAGATAAACTTGTTCCTTTTACGATCGAACCATCGATACGAACATATTCACCCAGATACACATTTCTAATTCCCTTCTGACCAAGAATAATATCATTATTTGTCTGATCACTGAAGCAGGATTGTTCCTGTTCCTGTTTTCCACTCGTTAAAGCGTTTTGCATGCGCTCTACAGACAATTCACCATCTGCATAACGGAAATCTCCCATGAAGATATTGGCAAGAGAACCTGAAACATCTGCAATAAACCGTGCTCTGTAATTCGATGCACCTGGCTTCCATTCACCAACCAGTGTATTTAAATTGTCAATCAGCAAATCAATACATGCTAATAAGTACTGGCCTCTGCGAGCCTGATTTGAATTTGTACCTGACCCGTCTGTAATGTAATCTGTATAAGGTCTGTCGCCAGGACCAGTTGCTGATAAATCCTGTCCCCATAATAAGAATTCAATGGCATGGTAGCCGCAGCTTACTCCATCTTCACCCTGAGTCTGATTATTATTGGCAATCACTTCTTTACTGATTACAGGAAAGTTCGTGACATCATTAATAATCCCAGCTGTAGAATTTCCGTCTACATAATCAATATATGCTTCATCCAACGGCCAGGAATTTATTAAACCTTCAAGGCCTCTGTCATCATCAATCGGACCAGCATAAAAACGAAAAGCTTCACTTTGAATATATGGTGTACGCGAAGCGATATAAGCAGCGCGTACAGTTTCCAAACCAGCCTGAGAAGGTGCGGCAATAAAATCTGCTGCTGCTGTTCTCAGATTCTGGGCTGTAATTTTTGAATCTTCATACGTTGCCAATACAATATTTGCATAATTTTCTACTACCAATGCCTTGTTATCGACAGGAGCAGGATCTTCTTTTTTCTTGCAGGAAAACTGAGCCATTAATGCTGTCGCAATGGCCAAAACGTATATTCTTTTCATAATTGAATGTTGATGTATTATTTAATGATTATAGTTCATCAAAGTTAACTATATTAATTTAGACTTATTATAAATTAATATAGATTATACGGAAAAATTTTACAAAATATTAATTATCAAATAATTAAAATATTTACAAAGCTTGCAGATTTCATACAGATTTTAATCAATGCCATTCACACTGATATTCAATGATTATTTTTTAATAAGCAATGATTGCAAATTCATTAAAAAATAAATCGTCCTCCCCCTTTCTGAAGAGAACGATTCAGACAATTAACACTATTAAAAAACAGAATCAGTTCCTGGAAACAATTTTATTATCCAGTGCCCAGATGATTAAATCAGTGGATTTCTTTACGCCTGCTTTTTTCATAATATTCCGGCGATGTGTTGCGATCGTTTTTTCGCTTATAAATAAGATGTCTGCGATCTGCTCATTAGAGCGTCCTTTACAGATATATCGGAGGATCTCCAGCTCACGATCAGAAAATATCGAATCCGGACTTTCATTATTTAAAAGCCCTTTCAGCAACACCTGTGTAACATCACTTACATAATACTCTTTATTATGATATACCTGCTGAACAGCATGCAGTAATTCATCGCGGGAAACATTTTTGCGTACAAAACCTGTAACACCCGCACGAATAGCCATTACCAAGGGCAGTTCACAATCACAATCAGAAATGATCAGGAATTTTACTTTGGAGTGCACATGTTTTAGTTCTTCAATCAGATTACGCACCGGCTGCTGGCACAAATTCAGCTCAAAAATCAACACATCGGGTTGAACATGCTGTATAGACTCTGCCAAATGATTTAAGTTGTTTGATTCTCCGACAATTTCAATGTCTTTGCTTTGTTTCAATGACTTTTTAACACCTTCTCTTATTAGGTAATAATCGTCTGCTATATAAACTTTAATCTTATCCATATTATTTAGAATAATTCTAAACATTATGCAAAGTAGTACTTTAATCTAACAAGACCTAATTATTTAGAACTGGTCTAAACAAAAATAGTTTATCAGTTGATTATCAATTAAAAACAGCCAATACCTTTAGTTAATCCTGGTTGATTTTAGTAACAATTTCATAATTGCATCTTTTTCAGGTTGAAAACCATTTCTCCTAACTAGCATAAAATTAATAACCGTTATGGCACTCGCAATTATTCTTGCTGCAGGCAAAGGAACGCGCATGCGTTCATACTTACCGAAACCCCTTGTTTCTTTTAAAGAAAAACCGATTGTCCTCCACATCATAGAAGCATTTGAAAAAGCGGGCATTGAGGAAATTAACCTGATTGTTGGCTATGAAGCACCTAAGGTGATATCAGTGATTGAAGACAAAGCGAATTATATTCTTCAACCCAAACAAAACGGAACGGCCGATGCGGTGAAGCAGGCGAAAAACCATGTTCACTGGAAAGGACAGAATGTTTTTGTATTTGTCGGCGATGCTCCTTTGATCACACCTGAAACGATCCATGCACTGGAACTGCACCACATAAAGACAGGTGCCGGCTGCACCTTCCTTACAGCTACGTTTGACATTGATCTTCCTTATGCACGTGTAATAAGAAATGATGCCGGTGTTGTAATCGGCTGTGTCGAAGAACGTAACGCAAACAAGGAGCAATTAAAGATCAGAGAACTTCTCTCTTCGCATTTTATTTTTAAAGGTGATGATCTGTTTGAACTGCTTGACAGCATAGAACCTGATCCAAAGAATGATGAATACTATTTAACAGACATCATTCAAATCTTTTTGTCTAAAGGCTTAAAAGTTGAAGCACTGTCAATTGACCACTACCAGGAACTGGTAGGCTTAAATACCCCGGAAGATCTGCAATGGGCAGAACAATTTGTTTCAAGCATACAACCCAACGTATTATGATCACGGAAAAAAATTTAACGGAGGCTGAACAACTGTTTACGAATGTATTTAAAACAGAGCCAGCCTTTATCAGCAAGGCTCCGGGAAGAATTAACATCATAGGCGAGCATACCGATTATAATTTCGGTTTATCAATGCCCTGCGCCATCAATCGCTGGATCCTTGTTTCCTTCTCTCCAAGAAACGACAACCGCATGCATGTAATCAGCCATGATTTTCATGAGCAGCTGGAGATCGGGATGGATGAGCCTTACACGCCAGACAACGATTGGAAAAAATATGTGTATGGGTGTATTGAAATCATTTCAGCACTGAAAAAACCTGAACATGGCTTTAATGCGTTCATACAGGGAAATGTCCCCGTGGGTTCGGGCGTATCTTCTTCTGCGGCACTTGAAGTTGCATTTATGAACGGGTTGAATGAATTATATAACCTGCAACTCGACCGACTTGCCATCATTAAATTATGTCAGCGTGTTGAACATGAATACCTGCATGTAAAAAGCGGCTTGCTGGATCAGTATGCATCGCAGTTTTCAAAGGCAAATAATTTCCTGGTGCTGGACTTTCAACAGATGTCGCACAGATATGTATCAGCTGCACTTGAAAATCATTGTTGGGTGCTATGCAATTCTATGGTTGCCCGTACGCTTGCAGGAAGTAAATACACCGAACGTGTTGAAGAAACGCAGCAGGCATTAAAAGAACTTAAAACATATTTTCCTGAGGTCAAACATTTCAGGGATATTAAAGAAGCGCACATTCCTGCATTAAAAAATCCGGTTCATCAAAAACGTATTAAACATTATGTGCTGGAAAACAAACGTGTTGAAGATTCGGTTCTTGCTTTACAAAAAAATGATCTTACACGTTTCGGTGCTTTATTAAGCGCTTCTCATATTTCACTGCGTGACTTGTACGAAGTAAGCTGCACAGAAATTGATTTTCTGATGGGGCAGGCTGTACTGCTTCCCTATTGTCTTGGCAGCAGGATCATGGGCGGTGGCTTTGGCGGCTGCACGATCAACCTGGTTGAAAAAGATAAAGCAAAAGAATTTTCCACGCACATAAAATCTGTATATAAAAAACAATTTAACAGGAACGCAGAAATCAATGAGTACCATGCTGTTGATGGCGCATCCATAATCCTTGTATAAATATGTTTAAAATCCAAACAGACGATTTTGAAGGAATTGAAGTGATTACATTAGTCAATACAATTTCTGAAGAATATGCCTCTATCATTCCTTCTCATGGCGGTACGATCCACGAATTGGTACTGCAAAAGGAAAATATTCTGTATGATATCATCAGCAGAAATGCAACCCGGGAAGAGCTTATAGCCGAAGAAAAGAATTATTACCGGGGTGCAAAATTAAGTCCGTTCCCAAACAGAATTAATAATGGCGAATATGAATTCAATGGCAACAGATATTCATTAAGGAAGAATGACAATGATACGCATGCCTTGCATGGCCTGTTATGGAACAAAGATTTTACAATCATTGAACAGCAAACATCTCTGGAAGAAGCCATACTTATTTTAGAATATTCATATCACAAAGAGGTTGAAGGTTATCCATTCTCTTATACAACAACCGTGAGCTACCAGCTTGACCTGAATGGTTTAACGGTATCCACTACTGTGTTGAATACAACAGACACGCCAATTCCCATCGGCGATGGCTGGCATCCTTACCTTAGCACAGGGATAGAAATAAACCAGTTGAAACTTCAGATTCCTTCTACCAGAAGAATTGAAACAGATACTACTTTAATTCCTACAGGAAGAATTGTGGAAGAACATTTCTTTTCAGAATTATCGTCAATAGGAAATCAAACACTTGACACTTGTTTCATTCTGGATAAAGAAAATAAAACATCGGAAACAATTTTATTTGATGAAGAACAGAATATAAGTATTGTCTTGTGGCAGGAAACAGAAGATGCATATCCGTTCCTGCATATTTATACACCGCCAGACCGCATGTCGATCGCGTTGGAGCCCATCAGCTGCATCCCGGATATGTTTAACAACAAGGCTTCCATGGATATCTTACAGGCCAATGAAAGCCGGCAATATACCTTTGGAATAAAAATCCGGTAGCACATTCAGATTGAAAAAGAGAAAGCCTTCATGCGTTTGCAAACACATGAAGGCTTTCTCTTTTAATAAATTAAAAATCTCTATTCTGCTTCGAACTTAGGCGTTTCCCGCGCTACTTCGATCTTTACTTTACGACCTTTTATTTTTTCTTCTTTCACCAATTTAACCACAGCCGAAACTTTATTGCGTTTAACGGCAGCATAGGAAAACTGATCTTTCACTTCAATCAGGCCTAATTCATCTTTCTCTAACATTCCTTTCTTAGACAGGAAACCAACGATATCTACTTTATTGATCTTATCTTTTTTTCCTGCACTGATGAATAATGTTTCCCACTGCGGCGCCACGGGTTTTACTTTTTGATCTGACAGCTTCAATACATCAGGCTTGGCAGTAATGTACTCCGGCAGCAGCACATCTTTATGCAACAGCATATATGCGTTACCGGTAGATCCCATGCGCGCTGTACGTCCGTTTCGATGTGTAAAGGCATCGATTTTATGCGGCATCTGATAATGCACCACATGTTTAACATCGGGTATATCCAATCCGCGTGCGGCAAGGTCTGTTGTGACCAGTACATTGGTGCTGCCATTCCTGAATTTCGTTAACGTACTCTCCCGGTAACGCTGTTCAAGTCCGCCGTGAAAATTATTATTTACAATGCCGTGTTCGGTCAGGTAGCTGCACACGTTTTCAACTTCATCGCGCTGGTTACAGAATACGATGACGGATTCATTTCCGATCTGACAGATCAAACGCAGTAAAGTGTCCAATTTATCTCTTGTATCTGAAAGAACGGTTTTTAGAGATAAACCGCTGGCTTGTCCGGTGATATAATTCAACGTTACCGGACTCTGCATACCTGTAAAATCAGGTATTTTAATCGCTTGTGTGGCTGAAGTCAAAATACGTTTTTTGATATTGGTAAGCTTACCGATAATGATTGCCATGTCTTCCTGAAAGCCCATTTCAAGAGACTTATCAAATTCATCCAGCACCAGTGTTTTCACATCATCCAGATTGATATTGCGTCTGTTGATGTGATCAACAATCCTGCCCGGCGTACCGATAAGTAATGCCGGCGATTGCGCCAGGTTATTTTCTTCTATCTCCATGGGGTGTCCTCCATAACAACAGGTAACTTTAAAACCAGTCTTCAGACTTTTAAACACCGACTCAATCTGTAATGCCAGCTCTCTGGAAGGTACAATCACCAATGCCTGGATAGAAGTTGATGTTATAGAAAGTTTTTCAAACACCGGTAATAAAAAGCCCAGAGTCTTTCCTGATCCTGTAGGCGAAAGTAAAATCACATCGCTGGCTTTTGCATTGGCCGCCAACGAATCTTCCTGCATTTGATTCAGAGATTCGATGGATAGATTGCTGAGCAATTGCTCTATGGTTGGTTTATCTGACATGGATGGTAGTATCTTAACGAATTATTTCTATTATAAAATTCCAAATAACAAAACACAAATTCTAAACTGAGGATAGCGTCATATTATTTGAATATTTTTTTGATCTTAATTATATTAAAAACTCTCTGCCTTGGTTGTTTCAACCAAGGCAGAGAGTTTTAGTTTCTTCGGTTTGGAATTTGTTTTTTTGTTATTTGGAATTTACTCGAGTATAGTCTGCACTCCTTAGCAAAGCAACCATTTACTTAATAAACAAATTATCTTTCCACTTACCGGTATAGACAGATCCATCTGCATAAGTAAGTGTGCCTTTGCCATTCTGCATATTGTTTGCCCATTGGCCTGTATACACATCACCGGTATGCCATGAATAAGTGCCTTGTCCATGCATCAGATCATTTTTCCATTCGCCATCATATACATCTCCATTCGGCCATTTCATAATGCCTTTGCCACACTTCAGGTCTTCCTTATAGGTTCCTTTAAATATCTGTCCGTCCGGCCATATATAGGTGCCTTCGCCAGACAGTTTAGAATCCAGCCAGCCGCCGGTGTACTGATCGCCGGAAGGCCATTTGATTTTACCCTGCCCGCTCATTTTATTCTCTACCCACTGACCTTCATAGATAGTGCCTTCAGCCCAGATCATAACGCCATAGCCTGTTGCTTTTCCATTCACATAACCGCCAATGTATTTACTTCCGTCTTCATAGAAAAGCGTATCCTTCAGCTGTTGCGCATTTGAAGCGCATACAGAAATACAGAAAATAAAAACGATTGAAAAATATTTCATATGAGTATTAGATAAGTTGTGACAGTTTAATAAACATAAGGTACTTCTCTTATTAATCGTAGATTCACTTAAACGTTGTAAAACTGCTTATTTACCCAAAGGGTTTGGTTCGCCGCGGCGAATTGTTTTTTTGTTTCCGCCGCGGCGGATGGATTTACTTTACAATATCACCGAACAGATCAAATTCTGCAGCATCGTTGATTTTTACATTGGCAAAATCACCAATGCGTACATACTGATCTTTTGCGGATACCATCACTTCGTTGTCTACCTCCGGACTGTCATGTTCCGTACGACCGATGAAATAACCGCCTTCTTTACGATCAAACAATACTTTGTACGTATTACCGATTTTCTTTTCGTTCATTTCAGCAGAGATGCCTTCCTGGATTGCCATGATGGTAGCCTGGCGCTCTTCTTTTTCTTCCTGCGGAATAGAATCTTCCATGGTATAGGAATGCGTGTGCTCTTCGTGTGAATAGGTAAATGCACCTAAACGATCAAAGCGTTGTTCTTCTACAAAGGAACATAGTTCATCGAAATCTTTTTCTGTCTCGCCCGGATGACCGATGATCATGGTTGTACGGAATGCAATATCCGGTACTTTATCACGAATGGTTTTAATCAGGTCTTCCGTCTTCGGACGGTCAATACCTCTGCGCATCAGCTTAAGCATATTGCTGGAAGCATGTTGCAGCGGCATGTCAATGTATTTGCATATATTGCTGCGCTCTGCCATTACATCCAGGATGTCCAGCGGGAAGCCCGACGGATAGGCGTATTGCAGACGGATCCAGTCGATGCCTTCCACATCGGAAAGGTTACGGAGCAGATCCGATAAATTTCTTTTCTTATAAATATCCAGGCCGTAATACGTAAGGTCCTGCGCAATTAAAATCAATTCTTTCGTTCCTTTTGCCGCCATGTTTTTCGCCTGCTTGACCAGATCTTCCATCGGTAAAGAAACGTGCTTGCCGCGCATCACAGGAATAGCGCAGAAGGAACACGGACGGTCACAGCCTTCCGCGATCTTCATGTACGCATAATGAGAAGGTGTTGTCAATAAACGTTCACCTACCAGTTCATGCTTATAATCCGCTTTGAATTTTTTCAGAATTGCCGGCAATTCATTTGAACCGAAAAATGCATCTACCTGCGGCATCTCACGCTCCATGTCGTCTTTGTAACGTTGAGACAAACAGCCAGACACATAAATCTTGTCAACCAACCCGTTTTCTTTAGCGTCAATATAGCGAAGGATCGTATCAATGGATTCCTGCTTGGCATTATCAATGAATCCGCATGTATTGATCACTACCACATTTGAATTATCATTTTTTGATTCATGCTCTGCATCAATGCCATTGCCGCGTAATTGCGTCAATAAGTTTTCCGAATCCACCAGGTTTTTTGAACAGCCCAGTGTTACGATATTAACTTTTGTTTTCTGATTGCCTTTTGCTTTCACTACAGTCCGCTTTTATTCTGAATATTTTGCTTTGTAATCAATATACACATTCAATGTTGAGACAGAATCCTTGAATACCTGAACCGGCAAGATCAAACCATCGTCACTTACATGCGTGTATAAACGTTCATTCTCTTCAACAACTACAGAATACATGCCCGGCTTTAATGTGCCTGCATATTTTCCGCTCTTATCCGATTTTGTTGAATCTATGATATCCGTGTGTATGGTACCGATAAACGAGTTCCCGTCTAATTCCACTTGCTGCAAACCTGTAAGTTCGTAGAAGTATATTTTCCGTGAAACGCCAACAACCGTTCCGTTGCTGATCAGGTTATCCCGGTTATCAAACGTTCCTTCCTTGTAGATCACTTTCCCTTTAATACCTTGTTTGGGTTCAGCCGGGTCTGCTTCTACAGCATTGAACGGCAGTTGGCTCTCTTTACAGGAAGTAAAAAGAATAACTGCAAAAAAAATAAAGTAAAGATTATGCGTTTTCAAACAGTGAATCAACGAATTCATGTTTATTAAATACTTGTAAGTCTTCCATTTTCTCTCCTACACCAATGTATTTAACGGGGATCTGGAATTGGTCTGAGATACCTATAACAACGCCGCCTTTCGCGGTTCCGTCAAGTTTCGTAATGGCAAGAGAAGTAACCTCTGTTGCTTTTGTAAATTCACGTGCCTGTATAACCGCGTTCTGCCCGGTACTGCCATCCAGCACAAGCATGACATCATGCGGTGCCTCCGGAATGAATTTCTGGATCACACGTTTGATCTTTGAAAGCTCATTCATCAGATTCACTTTTGTATGTAGACGGCCTGCAGTATCAATAATTACAACATCCGCTTTCATGTCAACGGCCTGCTTTACCGCATCGAAAGCCACTGCCGCCGGATCGGTGTTCATGCCATGAGAAATTACAGGTACACCAACACGCTTACCCCAAAGTTCCAGCTGGTCAACAGCCGCAGCCCGGAATGTATCAGCAGCACCCAATACAACTTTTTTCCCGTTGTTGTGATAATGTGATGCCAGTTTACCAATTGTAGTTGTTTTACCAACTCCGTTTACTCCAACAACCATAATCACAAAAGGTACATTACCGGTATCCGGCAATTCAAATTCTTTTGTTTCAGGTACAGCATCTCCTACCAGTAAAGCTGCGATCTCTTCTTTCAGGATACGGTTCAGCTCATTGGTATTAACATATTTATCTCTTGAAGCACGGTCCTGAATGCGACCGATGATTTTCAGCGTTGTTTCAATGCCGACGTCTGAAGTAACCAATACCTCTTCCAGGTTATCCAGCACTTCATCATCAACCTGAGTTTTGCCCAATATGGCTTTGCTCAGTTTTGAAAAAAAACTGGTTTTGGTTTTTTCTAACCCTTTATTTAATGTTTCTTTTTTCTCTTTGGAGAAAAAACTAAATAATCCCATGATTACCTGTATCTAAACAACTATTTGTAATACTAGTACTTTAACAAATATAAAACAAAAAAAGTCCCTGAGGGGACTTTCTTGTAAGAATATGCTAATGAGGTAGAATTACTTTTTTAAAGCTTCCTGAACATCATTGATAGGTACAATCTCTTCTTTGAAGGTATATGAACCGGTTTTTTCAGTTTTTACAGCTCTGATGATTTTAGCAAATCCTTTTGTAGGATCTGTATTTTTCAACGTTGCAACTACTTTCTTTGCCATAGTAGTAAGTGATTATTTAATTTCTTTGTGAATAGTATATTTCTTAAGAATCGGGTTGTATTTTTTCAACTCGATACGCTCAGGCGTGTTCTTACGGTTTTTAGTTGTGATATAACGGCTTGTACCAGCTAACCCTGTAGCTTTATGTTCAGTACATTCCATGATCACCTGGATTCTGTTTCCTTTTTTAGCCATGATTATTAATATTTTTTAAGGTGACCCGCCTCAGTAGCTTTTTCTAAAACTGCAGATAAACCTTTTGAACTAATGGTCTTAATTGCTTTTGCAGATAACTTCAATGTTATCCATCTGTTTTCTTCGGAAAGGAAGAAACGTTTCTTCTGAATGTTAGGAGCGAATGTTCTCTTCGTCTTGTTATTCGCGTGAGAAACATTGAACCCTGTTCTTGTTTTCTTTCCTGTTATTTGACAAACTCTGGCCATGACAATACTATTCTTACTTTGTAATAGGGTTGCAAATATCTGAATAAATCCGTTAAAGACCAAACTCTCCTAAAAAATTCTTGTAAAAATTCTCCTTTTGTGGAAAAAAGAGTCTAAAAATAGGTATTTACTCTCAATATGAGTGGTTTCTGGTGAAAAAATCTCTGCCCTGCGATCCGATACGGCTTTTAGCCCCTTCCTATCTGGCTATCAATTGGGAATTTGGCACCTTCCTGTATTAGAAAGATATAGGACAAAGATGGAACTGTGGTGGGACAGAGGTGGGATAAAGGTGGGACAAGGGTGGGACAACTATGAGAAATATAAGCTTCCGGCTACTGTAAATATGGTCTTTCATTAAACTCCTGATAGAATGCATTGAATGTCCTTACCGGTATTTTTATCCGCCCCTGGAGAGTAATACACCGCGGCGAACGCAGGCTATACA
>NZ_JBQCDF010000248.1:0-4300 GCF_051961495.1 Cytophaga sp.
AGCAACTCCGGGTCGCTTTTCTTTAAAACCACATCAAACAATACCATATCTGCATAAGAAAAGGATTAGGTTTTTAATAAATCCTGCCGCACCATTACAAACTGGGATTCTGATAAAGTTTTTAATTAAACACTTTTATCTTTGTTGTAATCATAATTAGACATAAAATCACTTTGAGGAGACAGCTCATATACACCTTCCCATCTGGTATATGGATCTATGGCACAGGTTACCAGCCAGTCTTTTGTTTTTGTGTTTCGATCAATCGAATCTTTAATAGTATTGATCTGCTGCATCTCACGGATCCGGGCTTCGTAAGCCATTAATTCTTCATGCGTAGTCATTTCCTTAGCACCATAAGAAAGTGCTTGTGTTTCATAAAAATTCAGGCTGTCAACTTTATACAAAAATGCTAAAACCGAAGTGCCTGTTTTATAGCGGGCAGGTGCCGGACAAATCATCGTCGGTCTGAAGTGTACTTCAATGGTGTCCTGTATAAATTCTCCCTGATATATTTCCCGAATAACAAGAGAAGCTTTATGATCAGACCATATATCTGTATCAGATACTGCATTAACATCAACAACATCCGCATAAACAATATATTGTGACTCTGCTACCAACTTTCTGAGTGGACGCGGACTGATCGGATAGGCACATAATACATACCCGGTAAGCATTAGAAAAATGAAGCTGTATATCTTTTTCATCATGTGTTATAAAAATTTATGTAACTGATAACGTTGTGTATTTATTACTTATTACTTATTACCCTTCTCCACCAAACATCGTGATCATGTTTTCAAGTCCTGCTGCAGAATGTAAAGAAGCCGTCTGATCAAGTGTAATTTTACCAATCTCTACGAAACGTGCATGCATTTGCTTTTCATAGCAAGCCAGTGCTTCCTGAATAGTGGCAAACGATGGATCGTATAAACAACGGCTCAACTCCAGGGCATCCTGCATGGCCATATTCACACCTTCTCCCGCATATGGCGGCATCAGATGCGCGGCATCTCCCAGCATAGTCATATCCGGTAAGGTTTCCCAGGATTGATCCAGAGGCATACAATACTGCGGACGAACCACAAACTCCGGTTCTGCCTGATCAAACAATTCAAACCAGGCCGGAGCCCAGTCTGCAAAGGTCCTTTTAAACCAGCCACGTGCTTCACCGGACTTCTTAAAATCAACACCACAATTCTTCGCCCAGTCTTCTGTTGTATTAATGCCCGCATAAAATACCAGACTGCCATCTCCCTTTGAGCTGACAATAATGGTTTTAGAGTCGCTCACAGCAAAGATTTTCCCACCATTTAGCAATGCATGCATTGAAGGAACATTCTTTTCAGAATTATATACGGCACCTTCTACAATGGTAACCCCTGAAAAGAATGGTTTCAATGCTGTAATCAGCGGACGGACTTTTGAATTGGCACCATCCGCAGCAATAACAAGATCAGCCGTTGCAGCAGTGCCATTATAAAAATTCAGCTGCCAGCCCGTTGCTGTTTTTTCAACATTCAATAAATGACTGTCCCATACAACTGAACCAGGCTGTAATGATTCCAACAGAATCTTGCGCAGAGGACCGCGGTCAATTTCGGGTCGCTGCAATTGCTCTTCTCCTTCAAATGCATCTTCGAAAAAAATCGTAGCATGTTTATCGACCAGCCGCATCTTATCTGCACCCGGACGGTAATGGGCATAAAAAGCATTCATTAAACCAGCTTCCTGCAAAGCCGCAAGTCCCGATTCTTCATGCAGATCCAGCGTTGCGCCCTGCACGCGTGCATCCTTGTTTACATCCCGTTCATACACCTTCACTTGGGCACCTTTTTGCTGTAACAAACGCGCAAGTGTTAAACCACCCGGACCGCCGCCAACGATTGCTATTTTCTTTGCATCAATGATTGATTGTTTCATTTCCTTGAATTTAAATCCATAATCTGTTTTCAGATGTTAGAGTACCTATACAGGTAATTCTAAATCTATACACCAAAATTATTTCTTCTTCAAGAGGGAAAATTGTATAAATCGGTCGTCTTTGTTCCGGCTAAGTACTTTAGGAACCACACCGGCAAATTTCTTTACATCACGGATAAAATGCGCCTGATCGGCATAATGCTGCTCCGGAAAAAGTTTTCCTGACTTGATCTGTGTAAAAGAAGCTCTGAACCGCAAAATGGTTAAGTAGTTTTTTAAAGAGATTCCAACCCATTGCTGAAAATACCTGTTGATCTGGCGGCTGCTCCAGCCACAGGCATCAGCGGCCTCTTGTATAGAAATGCTGCCTTTTGAATTGTAAATAGATTGGGAGAGCTTGTGCTTTCTGTTATCGACGCTTACGTGGAGGTGTTCTTGTAATGCATGGGATACTTGCTTTACGAATACATCCAATCCGTTCAGATCTTCTTTATGAATTTTTAAAAAATCATTCCGTAAATAACGTACAGCATTAACAGCATTGGCTACTGAAGTATTGAGAATATATTCCAGGGCTAAAAATTTAAAACTGATTGCATACATGACAGTACGCGGCGCCAGTATGGCCTGGGAAGACTCTGTCGTAATTCCCGAAAGCGTTACATGAAATGGTTCATTAGCAGCATACCCAAAGAATACATCAAAGCTGCCATCGGGCAATACAACAATTTCTTTTGCTTCATCCGAAAGGTTTTCCAGTACCCAGAAAGATTCTACAAAATCTGCCAGAGCGGGTTCCGGGAGCTGGAAAGCATATTGGATGTGAGCTGATGACATCTTTATAAAAAATCAGTTAACGTATTTACATCACTCTATATTTTCTCATTAAAGCAAAAACACTGACTACTGTTTACTGACTACTGTTTACTTCTTCCCAACAGTTTCGCGGCATATTTTCCGAGTATATCAAATTCAATATTCACCTTTGAGCCAACTACACATTCCTTTAACGAAGTATGCTCAAAAGTATATGGAATGATGGCTACGGAGAACGCATCGTCTCTGGAGTCAACAACGGTAAGGCTAATTCCATTTACACAGATAGAGCCTTTTTCAACCGTTACATTACCTGAGGATGCGTCATACTGGAAAGTAAACAGCCAGCTGCCGTCATCATCCCGGCGTTGTGTACATACTGCGGTCTGATCCACGTGTCCCTGCACAATATGTCCGTCAAACCGACCGTGTGCAGGCATGGCACGTTCCAGATTCAGATGCATGCCCTGCTTCCATTCAGCAATGCTTGTTTTACGGATTGTTTCCTGAATGGCTGTTACGGTATGTGTATCATCACCCAGTGCTACTACCGTTAAACAAATGCCATTGTGTGATAAACTCTGATCAATTTTTAATTCATGTGAGATAGAAGAACGAACTGTGAAATGCAAATTTCCCTTTTCTTCAACAATCTTCTCAATAACCCCAAGGCTTTCTATAATTCCTGTAAACATTTTCGTTTGCTGTTGAATTCAATTTATGCATTATGAATTGAAATTAATGATTGTGTTATGAGTTTTGAATAAACATTTTATTTAATTCATAACTCATAATTTATAATTCATAATTACTTTCCTCTTCCCTGGAACATGATCAGCACGGTATCCAGCATGATCTCCAGATCCAGTGAGAGCGACATATTTTCAATGTATAAGATATCGTACCGTAAACGATCCACCATCTCATCTACATTTTCTGCATAGCCGAATTTTACTTGCCCCATGGACGTGATGCCCGGCCGCACTTTATGCAGATGTTTGTAATAAGGCGCTGTCTTCATAATCTGATCAATAAAAAATTGACGCTCAGGCCTAGGTCCGACCAGCGACATATCACCTTTCAACACATTGTAAAACTGAGGGAACTCATCGAGCCGCGTTTTACGCATGATTTTTCCCCATGGTGTAATACGACTGTCTTTATCATTTGCCAATGCTGGCCCCAGTTTTTCAGAATCAATATACATGCTTCTGAATTTAATGATCTTAAAAGGTTTGGCATTTCTACCAATACGCTCCTGCTTATAAAAAATCGGTCCTTTCGAACTCAGCTTTGTAAGCAGCGCAACAATAATTAAGAACGGCATGCCAATGACCAGCACCAGCAGCGCTGAAAATATATCGATGCAGCGTTTCAAAACTTTTTGCCACACAGGAATCAGATCCTGGTTGATCTCAACCAAGGGCAGGTTTGATAACAGTTTTACTTTTACGGAACCTAATATCAGCTGATAATTTTCAGGAATAATATTGATTTTGACCGACTCCCCTTCTAGTTCTCCCAACACTTGCTCAAGATATTCATGCTCATCTTTTTC
>NZ_JBQCDF010000249.1:0-45170 GCF_051961495.1 Cytophaga sp.
GAAGAAAGTGGAAGAACCTTATCTTTCACCGGACATGCAGCGGGCTTTCTTCCATGGGCATTCCTATACGGCAAATGCTACGATCTGCCGGTTGGCGCTTACCAGTTTATCCATGTTTGAATCTGAGGCCTGTCAGGCCAATATTGCGCGCATTTCAGCATCGCATCAGGCGTTTGTTAACAAACGTAAGTCACATAGTAAAATCAAGCGTATTGAATCGTTGGGAACGATACTTTCTATCGAGGTTCAAACAACTAATGGCGAAAGTGCGTATACGCATGAAATCAGGCACTTTCTATATGATTTCTTCATCAGAAAAGGCATCCTGTTACGGCCATTAGGCAATATTATTTATGTTTTGCCGCCGTATATTATTACTAATCAGCAATTAGAGGAAATTTATGCAGCTGTTGATGAAATGTTGATAGCTTTGCCCTGATTTCGAAGAACCTTCATGCCAAAATTCCCGTAGTACTGGTACACGACTAACCAGGCTATAGAATGAACCGTTTACCAATTGTTGTTTTCTTTTTGTGCATATTTTCCTCCCATGCACAGGTTTTAACGAAAACAATCCCTTATACAATTGCGAGCTCTTACCTTGAGACTTCCTTTCAGATCGACTGTGTGCCGGTTGACAATAATTACTTTGTCAGCCTGAATAAAACAAAAGGAACGCAGCTGGGCGCATCTGAATTTGTATTGGAAAAATATAACCTGGATCTCGCTGTAGCATTCAGTATTCCGTTAACGGCAAATGTGGAAGAAGATTACAAAGAGCTTCATGTATTGAACAACCAGATCTGCCTGTTTTCTGAAATTCATGATATGCTGAATAAGAAGAAAGCATTGAAGGTTTATTTTTTTAATCTTGAAACAGGGGCGCTGATCAGCCAGAAAACATTGGATGAACAAAAGGTAGAACCCTGGCTCGTAAGTGCCGGTAAAGGTACTTCCAAGGAAAGTTTTGAATCCGCGGTTTCCAGTTCTCTTACACACAATTTTAACACACCTGTTGAATATCAATACACGATCGAATTTTCGCCCGATAAAAAAGTAATACTGGCATATACGTTTGATTACAGCCTGAAGAATTTAGTAGCAACTACATTGATCCTGGATGATCAACTGAATGTGCTGCAAAGCGGCAAAGTAAGTGTAGACAACAACTTCATCAATTACGGCATCTTTGTGAATGGCAAGCAGGAATTATTTATCCTGAACTGCGACAAAATGGGCCGCATTGTGTTGGTGCGTTTTGACATGACTACCAAAGACATTGTATTGCTGGATATTCAGGGATCCATTTCAAAGAGAGAAAGTCTGAAGCTGAAGTTCCTCAACGATGAAGAAGTATATGTTGCCAACATGACTGTTACGAATAAAAAGTTCAGCGGCATCATGTATGCGAAATTTAACTTTAATGACCGTGTCGTTGAAAAGCTGAATTTCTATGACCTGTCTGACGGGATCAGGCAAACATCAACAGCCGTGCGTACTGCAACAAAAATGTTTTCAGGTGAAGAAGATTGGCTGAACTATCAGATCACTGATTTTTATCTGAATGAATATGAAAAGATCATCGTGGTTTTAGAAAAGAAGAATATTGATGTGATCGGTTACGTATACGATCCTGCAGGTGTAAACGATGTGAAGAACTGGCAGGAACGTTTAGGCAAGGTGCATGCAGAATCTGTGATGATTCTTTCATTCAATAAAAATGATGACCTGCTTTGGGAAAATTATTATCCGAAAAACCAAATAAATGATATCATGGGCGGCGTGCTTTCTTCCTCGTATTCCATGAACATCAGTGATGAAGGCAAGGTGCGCATGCTGTATGCAAAAAGCGATAACGCGTCAGGCGTATACAACCAGTTCCATTATGTAGAGTGGGATGAATTGAACGGAAACAAACTGAAAGATATTTCATTGCCCAATGAAGAAGGCTTGTCGTTGCTGAGAAACTATACCGGCTGGTGGGAGAAAAAACTTCTTGTGGTAGGTAAAAAAGGTTTGCTGGGTAAAAAGACCACAGCGAATGTTTATGACCTTTCCAGTAAATAAACCCAAAGCGGGAACTACCGGTAACCTGTTGTTGTGCCCCAGCGGCCACGGAGGGAAGTAAGTGCTACCGCTAACCTGCTGTTGTGCCAGCGGCCAACAGCGTGCTGCTTTATCCTTCAATCAGGATTTTTCTTCTAAAGTCATCTGGCTTTATAGTAAACCGCTTAACATCACACTGTGTTTGGCTTCCGCCGCGACGGAGGCCGCTGGCACAACAGCAGGTTGATTGCGGCTGTTAGGAAGTATTGCGAACGGAAAAAGTTCTTGAGGCTGTCCGGCATTTGCAATGCCGGACCCGGATAACCCGGATTTGTAATCCGGTTCGCCGCGGCGAACTATCACCACTTAATATTTTCCTTATTCAGGAACGAAGCGATACCGCGTTTGCAGTCTTCTGAATTTCTTGCCTGCGCATTCATTTGTGCTGCATATTCAAGCGCCTTATCCATTGGCAGGTCCTGGATTTTAAACAACATCTCTTTGGTAAGCTTCATCGACATGGATGAGTTGTGGATGATCAGGTGCTCGGCAAATTCCTTTACGGTCTCTGCCAGTTCACTATCATCGGAGTCAACAATAGAATGGATGATGCCGAAATTCAATGCATCCTGTGATTTGATTACGTTGCCACTCAATAGCATCTGGCGGGCATTCGATTCACCGATTTTGCGCACAAGAAAAGTCATGACGATTGCGGGAATAAAACCGATGCGTGATTCCGTATACCCAAAACTCGCTTCAGGTACGCTGAAGGCGAAATCACATACGCTCACCAGTCCGCAGCCGCCTGCCAGCGCGTGCCCGTTCACCTGGGCGATCACAACTTTATCCAGTGTATAGATCAGTTTATATAATTCCATCAGGTGTGTGGAATCTGCCAGATTTTCTTCATAGGTATTGTTCTGCAGCTGCTGCAGGTAATCCAGGTCAGCACCGGCACAAAAGACACCACCTTCAGCTTTCAGTACAATTACTTTGACTTTGTCATCGGCAGAGAATGCTTTGAAGCTTTCTTTCAGTTCAGAAACGAATTGGAAATTAAGCGCGTTCCTTTTTTCAGGCCGGTTCAGGGTAATGTAGCCGATGCGGTTATCAATGTGGGTCTGTACAAATTCCATATGAGTGTCTAAAAGTATGATTAAAGATAATCAGAAATTGTTAAATCACTTTATGGCGGTAATATTTTTTACCTGTAAAAGCTGGTGTTTTTTAGCTTTTAAATAAATGCTGTCTGCCTTTTTATAGGAGAATACCATTGCGATAGAATCGTTGATGGCCGTACAGTTCTTTTTACAGATCCATGCATAGGTAGCCTGGTCTGCATGCATGAGTATCCCGGAGCTATTCTCCGGCAGCTGGGCGGAAGAAAGACTGTTGATGTTGTAATGCATTTTAAGTCGTGCTTCATCAAAGGCCGGGAGCGGTTTCTGGTTCAGTACGGCGGCTTCAAGTCCGCTCATGGCAACCAGTGCCGAGCGTTTGGAATTGCTGATGAAGAACATGCTGCTTTTTTGTTCTTCCTGTATTTCTGCATATACGCGGAATCCGCTCCAGCACAGGCAAAGCAGCGTGCAGGTTAATATAATCTTCCTGGAAAGTACAAACGGGTACTGTATGTAATAAGCAATGAGTGCAGCGACAAGAAGAGCTTCGAGGGCGGAGAAGGCAAGCGGATGGATCATGCTGCAGGGCAGGGCTGCAATAAGGTCTGCGCAGGAGGCGAATAATTCCACGAGCCATTCGGTGGTGCTGAAGAGCCAGGGCATGTTACCAATGCCAGCTATAAAGATGCTGAACATACTGGCAAATAAAGCAATGGTGGAAAGCGGAATCAGCAACAAGTTGGCCGGAATAAAATATACCGGGAAAGAATGGAAGTGGTATAAAATGATGGGCAGTGTGGTGACCTGCGCGCAGACGGTGATGGAAACCGCATCGAACAGATAACGGAATATGTTATTGGTAATGCTGAATAAGCCGGAAATAAAGCGATGCAGCGTAAGTATGCCAAGCACGGCAAAGACTGAAAGCTGGAAACCCAGGTTCCAGAGCTGGTACGGACAAAACCACAGGATCAATACAATGCTGGTGCCGAGCGTATTCAAGCCACTGCCTTTTTTACGGAACGCGTACGCGATGGCAAACATGCTGCACATGACAGATGAGCGCAGTACAGACGCAGAACAACCGCTGAGCAGCGTAAAATAAAAAAGTACGAACAAGGCTATTGCCAGGAAGATAAAGCGGTGCTTCTGCGAACGGCCGAGGGGAAGGAACAACAGGAAGATCGCTTCATAGATGAGGGCCGTGTGCATACCCGATACAGCCAGCAAATGCGAGACCCCGCTCTTTAAAAAATCATCTTTGGTTTCGCGGTCCAGGTTTTCTTTATAACCCAACAGCAGACTTTCGGCCAGGCCTCTTGTTGCCGGTGAACGAAAAACAACAGCCGTTGATTTTTTGAATTGCGTACGGCTCTCTGCGATTCTGTGGTAAAAGGCAGAGGCCATGCCTGAATCCGGTTGTATGTTTATGGTACAAAGCCTCAGCTGTTGTGTAATGCCGTTGCCGGATAAAAATGTTTTATAATCAAATTCAAACGGCAGGGCAGGAGCTTCAACCAGTTCAGCCTGTTTGTTGGTAATGAACACATCGCCGTATTGAAGATTGAGCGAAGTGTCTTTGCATTGGACAAGATACGTTTCCCTGTCCAGCCAGCGACCTGCATCAAGCTCCGTAGCTTCAAACTGAATCTGGTAGGATTGGTACTGCGGAAAAGAAGTAATGCGCAGCACTTTTATTCCGTGTTGTTTTTCTCCATCCTGCCAGCCCTGCATACGCAGGATACCCAGCGCCGGCAGCATGATCACCATGCCGGTGAAAATGTGCATGCGGTAGTTGTTGCCCGCTGCGCGGATCTGGTAAACGATATAAAGGAATGCACCTATGCATGCGCAGTAACCGATCCACGCTGGTATTGAAAGATAATGGCCGATGCAGATACCGGTAGCGAGTAAAAATGCATACCGTAGCATCGGAATATTTTTCCGAGAAATTTCCCCCATAGCTGATTATAAAAAAAAGTATTCTATTTTAAAATTGTAAAACTGTCAACTTATATATCTTGTGCGACCCCGCCGGGGTCGATTATATTGTTTTTTATTTATCTATAAACATTTGACTCCTCTGGAGTCAGTTCTAACAATCATTCGATTAAACTATTCAACAGGTGATATAAGCATACAAAATAAAATTTAATATTTATTAAACAGTAGGTCATGACTCCGGAGGAGTCAAATGTTTATAGTAAAAAAACAGTCTCTTTACGTATACGACCCCAGCGGGGTCGAACTTCTTTCTCCCCTTCCGCTCTTCCGGATTTGCCTTAACCACGGTCTGTGGCTCCGCCGCGGCGGACAGACCGTTTCTACTGTTTCACAACCCGCTTCACAATCTTTTCATCACCATCCGACACCAATATAAAATATACGCCGCTTGCTAAAAAAGAAAGATCAAGCACTTTGTTGGTGCTGTAAATATTTTGATCATGTGCCTGGTGAACCAATTGGCCCAGTGTATTGTACAGCAGGTAGTCAACATTTTTTGTGCCGGAAAATATAGTCTGTATGGTGAGCTGGCCGTTGGTTGGGTTTGGAAATACATTTACATCGAGCGTGTTTGAAATGAAACCGAAGTTGATGTTATCCAGGTAGAAGGTATTGATGCCTTTTGAATACGAAACGAATTTAACACGCAAGGCAGGACTTTGCACATAGTTCCCCAGGTTCAGTTCCGTTGTCATCCATTCATTGGCAGCAGGTATGAAACCAGCACGCGGATTTTGTGTGCTGGTGAAATCGTTGCCGTACAATGTTTTCAACGCAGACCAGCTATTGCCGCAGCCGGTGGAGATATAAACGACTACGCTGTCTGTGTTGCCGTTTAACGTCTGCGGACTGTATGCCCAGTCGAACCGCAGGACCGGTGTATGTGTATACTGAATATTAATGAAGGGCGACACCAGGCTGAACATATACTTTTGTGTTGAAGGATCTGACTGCATATAAATACTGTCATTCGTAACAGCCGTACTATAGCTTCCTTCGGCATAACCGCTGTAAGAACTAAGCTCAAAGCCAGGCGTGAAGGCGCTTGAACTGTTTGGATTTAGTAGTATCCAGTCGCCGCTGTTTAAATCACCGTCTTCAAAATTTTTCACAAGGGGAAGTTTCTTCAATGCAGGAATCGTGCAGCAGCCAAGAGAACTGAGTAATGCAGCGCGGCGCGGACTGAGTTCAATGGAAGAACGCATGCGTGTTTTCTGGTCTTCTGTAAATAAATTCATGCAGGCATCATCCGAATACTCCATGTAATTCTGGATCATCCGGTTAGGTGTGCATACAATGGGTGCCACCATGCTGCAGGCAGGATATCTGGAATAAAAGTGATTGCCGCAGGTAGGTGTGTCATTGCAATAATCCGTTTGGGAGCAATCACCGCTGTCGGCACCGCTGCCCCAGGGATGGAACAGGCCAAACCAATGCCCTATTTCATGCGAAGCCGTTCTTCCCAGGTTATATTCAGAAAGCAATGTGCCTGTTGTGCCGAATGCTTTGTAATGTATCACAACACCATCGGTTTCTGCAGCCCCGTCAGATGAACTTAAGCCCGGAAGTCCGGACCCCGGCGACTGCGCTACACCAAGTGTACCGCCGCTGAGATTACATACCCAGATATTCAGGTACTGGTCGCTCGGCCAATAAGCAATGCTGCTTAACAGGCCTACATCTCCTAAAGCGTTGTAGCTGGATTGATTGTAATAGTTGCGGGTAATTCCTGAGGTTGACAATCCATTGGGATCGACATTGGCAAGGCAGAACTGCAGTTTAATATTTGCCGCAACCGATTTGAACATGGCAGGAGTATTGACAGTATCAGCATTGAGCCGCTGGTAATCATCATTCAGTACTTTGATCTGTGAAAAAACCTGCGCATCGCTGATGTTCGGATTGTTCGCGCCGCCAATCGTACCGGATGCATTGTTGTGGATGACATGCACCACAACGGGTATTTTTATAATCGTATCTGCTGAGATAGAGGTTCGTAAAGATTGTCGTTGCTGCTGGTGTGCCGTCAATCGTTGCTGGAACTCCATGATCTGTTTGTATGCTTCCGGTTTGGTAGCCTTTAAGTGTTCCATGTAGGCCACTGAACCGCAGCGGTCACCAGTCTGGGCGATGCTTATACCACATATATAAAAAAAAGCAGAAAAAATGAGTAGCTGTTTTATCATTCGTTTTTAAGTTGTTCTTTTTCGTAAGCCTCCAGGATACGCTCCACCAGCTTGTGGCGCATCACATCCTTTTTGTCCAGCTCAATCTGGGCAATCCCGGGAATGTTCTTCAGAATCGTCGTGGCCTCCACCAGGCCCGATTTCTGGTTGCGCGGCAGGTCAATCTGCGAGCGGTCTCCGGTTACCACCATCTTGCAGTTGTTGCCCATCCGCGTCAAAAACATTTTGATCTGCATGGCCGTGGTGTTCTGCGCCTCATCCAGCAGGATAAACGCGCCGTGCAGGGTACGCCCCCGCATATATGCTAACGGCGCAATTTCAATAACGTTGTTCTCGTAATAATATTTTAATTTCTCCGCCGGAATCATGTCTTCCAGGGCATCGTAGATCGGGCGCAGATATGGATCGATCTTCTCCTTCAGGTCGCCCGGTAAAAAGCCCAGGCTTTCGCCCGCTTCCACCGCGGGGCGGGTAATAATGATTTTTTTAACCTCTTTATTTTTAAGTGCCTTCACGGCCAGTGCTACCGAAATATAGGTTTTACCCGTACCCGCCGGACCGATCACAAACATCAGGTCGTTTTCGCGGATGCCTTTCACGATCTTCTGCTGGTTCAGGGTGCGTGCCTTGATGATGATGCCTTTGTTGCCGTGCAGGATCACGTCATCGTCTCCGGCGGCAGTAGCGTCGGCAGGAGCGGTGCCGTCCTGTGTGGCAATCTCCTCCGGACTTAAAATCGAGCGGATGTATTTTTCATCCAGGTAGCCATAGCGGTGGAAATAGATCTGCAGCGTATCAATCACGTCCGAGATGCGCTGCACCTCCAGCATGCTGCCGATGATCTTGATCTCATTACCGCGGCTGATGATCTTTGATTTCGGGAAAGCCGTAATAACTTCGTTGATGTTTTTATTATGCACGCCCATAAATTCCGCAACGGGCAGGTCTTCGAGGCTGATTATTTTTTCTACGATCAATGCAATCAGTATTTATTGTTAGAACAACACGATAAAAAAGCTTAATTTTACTTTTACGAGGAAACCGTAAGTGCTTCTAACAAATATACTAAAAGTCTGGTTCATGGCTATTATTACTTTTATGTCCGATTTTGGCTGGAGAGACCCATACGTGGCGTCGATCAAGGCAAAAATTTTATCGGTCAATCATACCATGCAGGTCATTGATATTACGCACGAGATCGAGCATTTCAACATTCCCCATGCGGCCTATGTCATGCGCAACATCTTCCGTGATTTTCCCAAGGGCAGCGTGCACCTGGTATGTGTCAATACACCCATTTCCCGCAAGGAAAAACTCGTGGCCATCAAGCTTGAGGAACATTATTTTGTAGGCATCGACAACGGCTTCTTTTCCCTGCTGAGCGACAAGCAGCCCACCGTGATGGTAGAGCTGCGTAAGGACGATAAATATTCGCCGCTGTTTCCCGAACGCAGCACCCTGGCAACCACCGCCGTGGCATTGGCCAGCGGCAGCTCCATTTACAACCTCGGCGTAGAGCTGAAGAGCCTCGGCACCATGATGCTGCCGCAGGTAAAAGTAACGAAGAGCCAGATCTGGGGCCGTGTCATCCATGTGGATCATTACGGCAACCTCATCACCAACATCACCCGCGAAATGTTTGACAAAGTGCACGAAGGCCGGCCGTATTCGGTGCTGTTTTCGCGCGAGCAGCTCGAAACCATTTCAACGGCCTATAATTCAGTCGAAAGCGGGGAGTGCGTAGCGGTATTCAACAGCAGCGGCAATTTAGAGATCGCGATCTGCCACGGCAACGCCTCCGAACTCCTCGGCCTGCAGTATGATAGCCAGGTGCAGATTAAGTTTGCGGGAGAGTAGGTACTAAGTACAGAGTATTAAGTACGGAGTACTAAGTATTTTGGAATCAATTTCATTTAGTTGAAGCACTGCTATCACAAATCCAATGGCCTCATTTCAAATTGCGTTAAGAAATTTTGGTTCATGGAGCTTTTTGAACGCTACAACTAGTCCCTTTTCCGGGACGGTTTTGTAGCGTTCGCGGAATGAACCAAAATTTTAGCTTATTTGAAATCAGCCTTGATTTTTTGGTTCTTTTGTATCAAGACAAAAGAACATAAGAATAAAAAAGAAAGATCATTACGGGTGAGAGAGGAAAACTGTTTATAGTCCGATAAATCCCAAACTAAATAACCTCGAAATTATTTGTGCTAATAATCAATACTTTGTACTCCATACTCTGTACTCTGTACTTTCTCCTTTGCTTTTTCAGCCAAAATCCCTACTTTTGCAACCCCACATCAGTTGGATGATGGATGATTTGCCTGGATGGCGGAACTGGTAGACGCGCACGACTCAAAATCGTGTACCGTGAGGTGTGTCGGTTCGATTCCGACTCTAGGTACAGGTGAAAAAGAGAAACATCACGCAAGCGATGTTTCTCTTTTTGTTTTTTATCCCTCTCCATACTATCAATCACACGGAACATAGGCGGAACATACCCGGAAGATAGACGGAACAGAGGCGGAATATATAAGGCTTTCCCTAAGAGTTGGATTGGGGGAGTCCAGGCTTTCCATAGTCTGAACCACTGATTTACCTGATTTTTATGATTAGATGATTTCGTGCAATACTCAATAGAAAACAGCTGGTAATTATTTTCTTTCCTGACCTCCGAAGCCGCCGTGGTTGTGTCTCCGACCAACCACCAGGTGCAGTTAATACTTATCCCGAAGCCACAGACCACGGTGATGAAGTTTTTATCTTTTATGCGTGTTTCGATCTGTATATTGCTCTTGAAACCTGCTGCCCGGCAACAGGTACAAAGAGGTAAATTTACTTTTAAATAGAAGATCTTTTTAGTTGTATAAAGGCTGGCAGTTGGTACAAATAAAACTTCTTCGTTTTTTAACTCCAGTGTATTTTTTAATTATAGGTGAATTGCATTTTACACATGTTTTTTTTGTGTGTATAAGCCAATGTTTTTTTAATTCATAGTTTCGTTTCCATTCTAAAAATTGAAAGCTATATATACGCGTTTCATCAATAAGTTTATTTAATTTTGAAGCTGGTATTTTTTCCACAATAGATTCCGGATGCACACCAACGCGATACAAAATTTCATTCTTAATAATGTTTCCTACGCCTGCAAAAATATCCTGTTCTAACAGCGCGTCGCAGATAAGTTTATTGGGTATTGCCTTTAATTTTGTTTTAGCTTTCTTTTTATCCCATTGGTCATTCATTACATCTGCACTCCAATCATAATAGTCGTTTATGTCGCCTTCAAGATATTTCAACGAGCACGTATAAAAATTTATTTCCCCGTTATTGAATGTCAGGTTCAGTCTTACTGCTCTGTTGGGTTTTTTTTCATCTATGGTATAACTGCCAAACATCAAAAAATGTACCCGCAATGTAAGTCCGTTAAAGCATATAAGAAAATGCTTACCCCAGCTTTTAAATTCAATTACTTTTTTATTCAGTAATATGTCTTGATTAATTTTACTGTTTCCGCTGATGGCAATGATTTTTTTTCCAGTAAATTTTGATACTGCTTCTTTTACCAGGATTATGGAAGGTCCTTCAGGCATGTCTTAACAGATTGGTTTTAGTATGTTTAATTTATTGGTTCTACCAGTTTAGTTGTTTGCGGCTTTCTGAATTTTTCGCATCCAAAGGTTTTGATGCGTGGTCCTTTTTGCATTCTACATGCATTCGGTTTTTAATTCTGATCAACCAAAATGCATTGATTTAATGCATGACAACTGATTTAATTATTGTGTAAAATTAGAATTGTGTTCAAGTAGATAGTTACATTATTGGGAAGAACAATTATAAGATTGACATGTATGGTGATGTCTTATTGTAAAAATAAATGCAAATTTTGCCACAGCGGGAAATATGAATTCACTGGTCAAAAGATGATCTCAACATATCGATTTAAAACAATTGACCATCTTTCTGCGTCATTGCGAAAAAGATGGTCAATTGTTTTTCCGGTAACGCAGCCTGGGTCTATTACTAAAGGAACTTCGTTACTGGGTATCGTAGGGATTGCGTTTTACAACGAACAGGGCGGATGGTTAGAGAGTCTGGTGAATTTAGTATATTGAACCATCGTTTCCGATTCCTATGTATACTCCTTTACGTACTGCCATTGAAAAATTTGTTCCGCTCACAGATGCAGAATGGGACGCTTTGGTTCCGCAGCTGGAGATCCGGACGCTGAAGAAGCATGCCTTGTTTGCTGAGATTGGTAAGAAAGCTACCGACATAGGCTTTGTGCTGGATGGTATGCTGCGGCATTTTTACATCAACGAGGGCGTTGAAAAAACAACGTATTTCTATTTTGAAAACCATCTGGTAGCTTCGTATTTCAGCTGCATCCACAAACAACCGTCATTACTTTCCATTGAAGCATTGAGCGATTGTAAACTCATTGTGTTTCCGTATACTGCGCTGCAGGAGCTATTTGAAAAGTACATGGCCTGGCAAAAGTTCGGTCGTCTGCTTGCGGAATATCTTGCCAGCGGTCTGGAGGAACGCATGGTTGGACTGCTGACGCTGAGCCCCGAAGAACGCTATATAGAACTGATCAAAGGAAATAAGATCAAGATCATTGAGCGCATTCCCCAGCATTATGTTGCCAATTACCTTGGGCTTACACCCGTTAGTCTGAGCCGCATCCGGAACAGGGTAATGAAGAAGTAATCCCCGTTTTCTTATCTTATGTTATCGTTTTGGGGAGTTGTGTCGATGCAATTTTGTAGCACAAACAACATAAACCAAAACGACCATGAACGTACTATTGAAACTCGAAGAAGCCGCACTCTTTATCCTATGCCTGTTTTTATTCAGCCTGCTGCCTTTTGCCTGGTGGTGGTTCCCGGCATTGTTATTAGTGCCTGACATTGCCATGCTCGGCTACCTCATCAACCCAAAGATCGGTGCCTATACCTACAATCTGTTTCATCATCGCTTACCCGCTGCAACCGTTGCCTGCTGTGGACTGTATACAGGTGATGTCTATTGGCAGCTTGCCGCCATTATCCTGTTTGCCCACATCTCTATGGACCGGCTGATGGGCTATGGATTGAAGTATGAAGACAGTTTCCATCATACACACCTGGGTATGACTGGAAAAGTAAGTAAATGAAGTAGTCCGTAATTATAGAGATTTGGAAGCAGCGTGCTGCTGCATTCGCCGTGGCGAACCGAAGTCAGATAAGCAGTTTCGCCGCGGCGAGTGTAATCCTACTATTTCTTGCTTATATGACCCCAGCGGGGTCACATGTTTATAGAAAAGCCATCCCATCACCATAAATACGCGCAGCCTCGCAGAGGCTTTTTATTCGAATGTATTATGGGAATCTTTATAATAATTCGATGTTGTATTGTAAAATATTGGACTATTCAGAGGTATTTATTTTATATAGTCATATTAATAAATATAAAATATCCTCATTTTAAATGAATAATGTTATTAACAGGTGAATTATCATTGTATGTTTTAACATTTAATTGTAGTTTGCAAAATATGATTATAGTTGTGTTGAAATTTTGACCATATAATTCTTTAAAATATATAGATACTTTATACAGTACAAGCATATTGAAGTATTCTAATTTAAAAAAAATACGATAGAACTTAATAGAGAGGAAGTTTAAATATGGGCAACAAAGCTATTAAAAAAGTGTGCAAATTATTACATACACATAGTTAAAAGCCAATGAAAAATCAATTAGCATTCATCGATGAATTTGGTAATAATGGCCTTGATTTTTCAACCACAGGTGCTTCAACTCATTTTATTGTGACAGCTATAATTATAGATAGCAATAATTTAATTCAAATAGAGAAAGAAACTGAAGCTGTCAGGAAAAAATACTTTCAGGCGGGCGAAATGAAATCTAAAAATATTGGAGATAATGACAAAAGACGAAAACAAATTTTAACAGCTTTAGCTGAGATAGAGTTTTACATTTTTTCTGTTGTTATCGATAAAAGAGAATTGAAAACTAAGGGGTTTACATACAAGCAGTCTTTTTATAAATTCCTCCACTCATTAGTTGATAAAGAACTTTTCAGAATTTACCCTGACATTAAAATTGTTGCAGATGAACATGGAGGAGATGAGTTTAAAAGAAGCTTTATTCAATACATAAAAGCAAATCATGTTAGCGATTTATTTAATCAAGATTTTACACTTTCAGATAGCAAATCTAATTTATTAATTCAAATCGCAGATGTGATAACAGGCACACTTAGTAAATGTTTTGAATCATCTAAGATTTCTCAAAATCGACAAGATTTTTTGGATATTTTGAAAAATAAAATTCTAGAAATTAGAGCATGGCCTACTGAGTATAATGATTACCTGTATAGTCCAGAAGAGTATGTAGAATTTGATAAAGTAATTTCAGAATTGAGTGTAAATATTGCAAAAGATTTTATTTTAAATAACGAAAATAGTAACACTCCGGCTACAATTGATCAAGTCAACTGTTTAAAATATTTGCTGTTTTGTTTTCAAAAAATTAACCCTCATAAATATATTCCAACGTTTGAGATAATTAATAATATTGGAGCTCATAAAAATAGTAATGTAACAATGCATTATTTTAGATCTAAAATAATTGCTAAGCTGAGAGATAAAGGTGTATTGATAGGCAGTTCATTTCAAGGATATAAGCTTCCAGCAAACAACAAGGATTTATTTGAATTTGTAAATCATACAAATTCTTATGTTGAACCTATGCTTGATAGAATTCTAAAGTGCAGAAATCTTGTTAAAATAGCTACAAAAAATAGTGTTGATATAATTGATTTTGATCAATTTAAATACTTACAAAAAATGAAATGATTAAATTTTAATCTGTATATTATAAATTTTCCGAAAATAAAATTCATGCTTCAATAATTAGGATTAACTCAATGATGATAAATAATGCAAATAAAAAAAATAGCTATAAATAATTATCGTAACCTAGATGGTTTAAGTGTTGTCTTCGCGGACACTTGTAATTTCATTGTGGGTGAAAATAATTTAGGAAAATCCAATTTGTTAAATATTTTTCAAATTTTATTTACCAATAGATCATTTAAATACAATGACTTCACTGATATTCTAAAACCAATAGAAATTACTCTTCAATTAAAATTAGAGGATATTGAAATCGGCCATTTTGAAGACTTGTTTGATACAACTGACTATCGTCTAATCAATATCACGTGTAGGCAGTTAACAACAGATGATAATATTGAATTTTATCATACTGAAACTAATACTTTTATTCAACCATCTGTTGTAAGGTGTGTTAATTTTATTCATTACGACTCATTACGAAATCCTATGACAGAGATTAATTTCGATAAAGGAAGAGGTGTGGGTAGATTTTTGGCTAATGTGGTCAAAAATTATTTAGAAGAGAAACAGCTAACTAATAATGATTTTATAAATGAGAATAAGGTATCTGAATTCTTAGAAAATATAAACTCTAAAATTGTAAAATTAAAAACCTTTAATGACTTTAAAATTAATGCTAGTACAGATGATAATTTAGAAAATTTATTATCGAAAATTATTGTTTTGAAAGATGAAAAAGGAGAGCCATTAAATAAGTCTGGATATGGAGTTCAATTTTTGATATTGATTACTTTATCAATATTAGAACGTATACAGTCGATTAAAGCACAAAGAAAAGAAAAGGGGATATTTGAACACGAGATTGAGCATACTAAACATATTTCTTTAATAATCGGATTAGATGAACCAGAGATTCATTTACATCCATATATGCAACGATCGTTAATAAAATATTTGAATAATATCATTTCAAACAAAAATTTAGAATTTCAACAATTAGTAAAAGAACTGTTTGACATAGATGGTTTTAATGGTCAAATAATAATTACAACCCATTCTCCTAACATTTTGTTAAATGATTATAGGCAAATAATAAGGCTTTATCCAGTAAATGGTAAAACTAAAATTAAATCAGGCTCAGAAATAGTTTTAGATGAACGATTGTCGAAACGATTGCATATGCACTTCCCTTATATAAAGGAAGCTTTTTTTTCAAGATGTGTAATTTTTGTTGAAGGTGATTCCGAAGAAAGTAGTTTTTATCATTTTGCAGAAAAAATGTCTGTAGACTTAGATGAATTAGGTATTAGCATTATTCAATCACGTGGAGGTGAAGTTGCCGCGATAAAAATTTTAATGGAGTTAGCAACTAAGTTTGATATTCCATCAGTGGGAATAGGTGATAAAGATAATAATACTCCGGTTGAGGTACCTCTTTATATTACAAGTAAAAAAGATTTTGAAGAAGAATTAGTATCATTAATTGATCTTGGCGAGGAAGTGTTTTTAAGTGAAATTGTAGCTGACTATGATAGTGCTGATGCAATAGTCCAGGTTGGCGCATTGAATAAATATGCTTTTAAAGCATATCAGATAACTCAAAATAAGTATACATCTGATTTAAAATTATCTGATATTCCTAAAACAGATATGCTAAATCTGAAGGCATTTTATTTAACTTGGTTCTCAAGTAAAAAATCTTTTCCGTTAGGTAAATTAATAGGAGAGAAAATATTTTTAGATAATATACCTACTATTTACAAGGTCGTTATTAGGAAGGCTAAAGAATTATCCATACAATGAGTATTTCAATTATAGAAAGTAAATTAAGAAAAAATCATTTTGGGGATGAGAAACAATTAGAAATAATTTTTTCACGTAAAAATAGATTATTAATTGAAGCTCCTGCTGGTTATGGTAAAACAAAAACAATAGTAAGTAAGATTGCTTATATGTTAATGTCGAATCAAATACCATATCCAAAGCGTTTACTTGCTCTTACATTTAGTGTAAATGCGGCATATAAAATTAAAAAGGATGTGACGTATAACATCCCTAATATTTTGGAAGGTACAAGTTCAAATTTTAGTATATCCGAAAAGATATTGGTTTCAAATTATCATGGTTTTGCTCGAAGACTTTTAAAAAGGTACGGCTATACAATTCATCCTTCTTTAATAGAAATAGATAAATTCCAATCGATTGATGATAGTAATATTAAAAATTTGATGTTATCAATTTCTGGCCTAAGTTATGTTAATGCAGAAATATTATCCAATTTTAATGCTGCAGTAAAAATAGTAAACGGCGATTATGTAAAAGCTAATATAAATTTATACAACCGAATAGTCATTACAGAGCTGTTACCATTAAAAGTAATTCCTTACAATGCAATTTTATCTTTAAGTTGTAAATTATTGACTGAAAATGCCGTAGTTCAAAATTTTTATCAAACACTTTATTCTACTGTTTTAGTTGACGAATATCAGGATACAAACATATTAAGTTACTGGCTTTTTAGTTATTTAATCTCAGAAAAAACAAATGTTATTTTAATGGGAGATTCTTTACAACGTATCTATGGATTTATAGGTGCTATACCTAATCTACTCAATTTTTCAGAAACGCAATTTAATCTCCAGAAAATTCAATTAGATAAAAACTACCGATTTCAACATAACAAGGAAATGCTGATTCTAGACAATAACATAAGAAGAAACGCCGAAAAACCTAACTCTCCCATAATCCTTCAAAAAGCAAATATTGATTTTTTGTTATTAGAAAATCAAGTAGCAGAAGCTGAATATTTAATTACTCAGGCAAATAAATTATTAAAAGAATTTCCGACTTCAAAGGTTGCTATTCTGGTTAAACAGAGGGGGAATAATGTTGATGCTATTATAAGTCAATTTAACAAACAAGGAGTACCTTTTTTTTATGGACTTTTCACTGACGAGGATCCAAATTATGTGAAATTTAATCGTGAATGTTTATTTGAGTTTATAGAACTTCTTCGATTAAAGGATCATGTCACAAAAAAAATGGCATCTAAATTAATCGAAAACTTGAGAATTAAAATTACTAGCGACGATGTACTAACTATTTCACTATTTAATCTTTTAGAAATATTTTTAAGTAAAGTTTTTAGCGAGTTTTCTTTTTTGTCTAATGAAGAGAAAATCTCTTTGATCAAGGATACCTTTGAAAATAATGGTTTGAAACAATATGTTGAATTCGTAGATTCTAAAATAATTATATCAACTGTACACGCCTCTAAAGGACTGGAATGGGATTTTGTAATGATACCTGATATGGAAGCATTTTCCTTCCCTAATTTTTATGGACTATGTGGGGAATGTGGGTGTGGCAATAGTTGCAATCTTACTGTTACTTCCAAAACAGAGACTAAATTTCTCGAAGAACTTAGTGTATTCTATGTTGCAGTCACAAGAGCACGTAAACAGGTATATTTTTCAGCAAGTAAAACACAATTAGATCCTAAAAAAAATATTGTAGCAAGGAATGTAAGTTGCTTATTAAAATTGCCAGGAATACAAATAGTAGCAAATTAAATTTAGCTTATTTTACTATTAACGGATCAGTATTTTAAATATATATAAACTATAGGCGTTGTAGCTGTTTATCCTAATATTCTAGGTTATGTATGTCTATCCAATAATTAAAGGTAATCAAATTTGCGATTACATATATAATTGGGCTAAAATACCTTTTTGGAATAGTGGTAGATTTTGGCCTTTTAGATGCATGTTTTTTCCTATCCATATAAGAACTTCATCAGACATACTTCCTGCCATCATATTAATTCCTGAAGAGAAGTATCCGTGTCCAAGCATCATGTATCCTTTGCCATTTATATTAACACCAATTAGATAGCCTTTTTTTCTCATGATTTTAATTTCGTCTTCTGAAAAGTCAGGATACCATGTATTGTACGCCTCTTGCAGTATATAATCCCAATTATTTTGAATAACTGCTATTAAGCTTTTTCTATGGAAATTATTATGAGGTAGAATATCTATTAGGTATGCTTTATTATCAATAAATCTAATGAATAACAAATCCTCTGTTCTTTTATAATAATTAGGGTGAGTTAGGTTAGGTTCCTCGCTTAAATGTAAATGATGTAATCCCCAATCATTAAATAAATCATCATCATATTCTGTATTGGATAGTTGAATACTTTGATGTTGATTTACATCCTCACCATTTTTAAGTTTTGAGATGATGTTATCTATACATTGTTTATCAGGGTGAGATTGTATTTTGTTTTGTAGTTCATTAGAAATAAAAACTTCATATGGGCTATTAAAACCGATATATCTTAATCTGAAATTGAAGTATTGAGATATGTAATCACTACAATTTGTTTTGTGCCTAAATTTCAAATTGTGGTTAGTATAAAATCTGATAATGTTATCAATAATAAATATTTCGTAGTCTTTAGTGATGGTATTTGGAATCATTAGGGTAATGTTTCAATAGGGTTGATAAAAGCATTCCAAGGTGATACAATATAGGTAAAATATATTTTTCATATAAAAGGGTTAATTTTGCTAATATCACTTTTAAAGAATTAAATTATGGAAAAATATTGGGAAATAATATTATCTACAATAGCATTAATTGGTGGATTAGCATTATTGGGAATGAGAAGTTATATAGTAGAAAAAGTAAAAAACATAGCTACACATGAGGATATAGGTAAGATTACGAATCAAATTGAAAGTGCAAAACAGCAGTTATCTATTTTAACGAATAAACATAATGTATTATTCAATGAAGAGAAAGAAGCATTAGTAGCATATATGTCATCTTGGAATGTTTGGTATGGAAGTATTCGAGTGGTTCTTACCGACTATAATGAAAACAATTATACATCCATAACAGAACTGAAGCCTACATTTAAAAAAGACTATGACAAAATGCAGATAGCAATGTCCAAAGTTGAACTCTTTGTAGATAATGAAGAATTGATTACTCTTATCCGTGCATTAAACAAAGAAACATACAAGCTTCATAAAATTAATCTTGAATACACTAATAAAATATATGTACAATATTATTACATCAAAGTAGAAAGAAAAAAAATGAATGATATGTTTGCTAATCACGAACTTCCCCAAAAAGTAATCCAACAAAGACTTACAACATTAGCTTCCATAATATTCGATTACAATGCAATAATTCCCGCTTTCTATAAAAATATAACTGACATTAAATTTGATTTTATAAAACATAGTAAAACTTACATTAGAAGAGGGGTTAATGAGGAATACTCAAATCAACCCCAAACTAAATAAGTTCCCAATAAATTTAAATCCTATACAGTTGCTTTTTATGCTTCATCATCAATCAAAAGATATTCGACTCTCATTTGATGGGGAACTCAATGCTAAATGCTCTTCTAATATATTTAAAGCATATAATGTTGTTACTTTGTGGGCTTTAGGAGCAAGTTTGTATTTTTTATAATTCTCAATTACAACGATTCTGTCTTCATTACGGTTGAGTTTATTATCACGTCTAATTTTAACAACGGATTTATAGCCTAAATGATAATCATCATCATCAGTCACAGGTATTAACACAACATCTATTCCATATTTGAATAAATAATTATCCATACTTTCATGAATAGTTCTATCAGTTAACTTGCTCAACTTAACTAATTCTTCGTAGCAGTTAGAATATACCGTTTTTAGTTTTGTTAAAGGAATTCTTTGTGGAGGTAGTATCATATAAAATCCTATTTTTTACTAAAATAACTTTTTTAATTTAGTAAAAATTAAATGTTATTAAGTTTTCATATGAATGTATTTTGGACAACATTGGTAATATCCACACTTGGCATAATCGGAGGTGTTATTTCATCATTTCTTACTACCTATTTTACTACAAAAGCGCAATATACAGCGATGAGCGAAGAAATAGGTAAAATTACAGATATAGTTGAAGGGGTAAAAAAAACATTTCAAGATGATACAGAGAGATTAAAGTCACAATTGAATGTATTAACTAATAAGCATAATATTCTATTCGCCGAAGAAAAAGAAGCTTTATTAGCATATTTAAGTGCATGGAATATATGGAATAGTCATTTGGAGAAGATGGTGAGCAGTTTTCTTAGTATAGAAGAAGAAGAAGAAAGCGATTGGTTCGCTTTACTTGATAAGATTGATAAAGAAAATGACAAAGCGAATGATAGAATTCAGATATGTGTTTCAAAGTTAGAATTATTTATGACTGATGGCTTAATTATAAAAACTATATATGACCTAAATTATGAAACACAGCAATTTCAATTTTTAAATGAGAATTATATAGATGCTCGTATAGATTCTAACATCTACCTTGGACAGTATGTAGAGGAACATAACTTTGCCGAAAAAGAAAACAATAAAAAAGAGCAAGCAGAATGTTTAGATTTGATTTCAGAAGAAACGGATAAAAAGACAAAGGCTTACCAAGAGTATAATATTAGTTTAATAGAGTTAGAAGAAAAAATAGACAAATTAAAAGCAGAATTCATTATGTTAAGTAAAGAATATATTAGAAAAGGGATTTTATAAGTTATGTATTATTTGATAGATAATTCAGAATTAACCTCGTTCAATAGTAAATTCGTTTAGTTTATTAACCAACTTACCTTGAGCATATTCTAAAATAGTATTTAATTCTTCTATTACATGGAGATTATTATTTACATCTTTTTTTCAAAAAAAATTAATAATATCTTTGATACTTAAATTAAGGGCGAAAAACATACTCTCTGGCACCAGTCTCAGCGAAGTGTGGACTGGTGTCTGCCATTCTGCAGTCTTTGACTGCAATTGTGATATTTCTCCTCTAAGAATAGATCAACAAGGCTCTTGCTGATTTGTATTCACCGCGGCGAATGCAATCCTGGTATACTCACACACTCCACCAACATTTTTTAATATTGATAATTGAAATGCAATAAATAACTTTATACATAGTTTCTGGTGGAGTGCCGTTACACGATTTTAAATTTTAGCCACAACAAAAACATTCATTAAACCAGCAAACACTAAAAGAAGAACTGTATTCCCATTTTTAATCAACAAAACAAACCAAACACCCTATGGAATTTTTAATACATATGAGTAAAATTAAACCAGAGTTTAAACTCAGGAGCATCCAGGCAGATTCATTGTTTGATGCCGTGATGAAAACAACCACACTGGTGCTGACGCTTTGCGCGGAGGATCCGTTCACGTTTAAAGTGCGGCAGCTGCGTCGGGATGCACATACCCTCCAGTTTTATTTATCCTTCGATCAGCGCAAGGTAAAAATCCTGTTGTATGACCCGAAAGTACATGCCAGCGCCGAGACTGCCATCCGGAAAATTACCGTGGGTAGCGGCAAATGGGTGCGTATATTAAAATGATTATTTCTAAAACGGACAGTCTCACGCAGTCCGTTTTTTTTTATTGCCCGGCATTACAGATTCTGTACAGGTAAGTGTACAGCACCTGTACAGAATCTGGTATCCACCATACCATTTTCTGGCAGGCAAACTGTACAGGTACTTATATAAACATTATTAAACATTAAACATGTAAACGTTTTAAAAAACATAAAGGAATATTATTTAAAAAAAAATATTCTTGGTCAGGATTATTAAAGTTATCCTGGCTATTTTAAAGCTTGCTCAGGCTATTTTAGCGGCTTTGTAATATGATTCGTGGTTGATAATTGAAAGTGTCTTAAAACACTTCTTTGTGGCTTGTGTTTTTAAATTTAAGAATTCCGGGTCTCCTGAGGGTAGGCTCCTTGTAGTCTCCGCCTGGTCTCCTCCTGGGGAAAGCCTAGGGTCCTTCGATGATTAGCCTGTTTTTGAAAGAAACCACACCAAAACACCCCTTTTTTGTAAACATATGTTAATAATTTTTGCCGAACAAATACCTTTCATGTATGAGACATGTATGGCTGAAGTATGAGGACAGTATGAGCATAGTATGACCACAGTATGGGCATAGTATGACAACAGTATGAGGGTAGTATGAGGGTAGCATGAGGGTAGCATGCAACTACCATAGAAAAACCATAGAAATACCATGCGGCAAGTATGAAGTTAGTATGCAGACAGCATCCGGGCAGTATGCATGTGCTGTATACAGGTACATTGCCGGCGTATGGGGATAAATACCCAGATCATTTTTTGAAAAGCATATGAATTATCCGGATTTTTAGCCCATATAGTTAAACAACATGATGAAACACATAGTAATGCTGGCCGTGCTTGCATTGGCAACGGCTGCCTGTTCAAACGATAAGCTTGAGGAAAAAGGTTTTCAGGTAAGTGCTTCTCCGGAATCGGGTGGAGAAGATGAAGAGCAGGCCGATGGATGGCACAAAGACTCCTTGAAATTTGATACCCGGCCAAGCCATGTACTGCTTACCGGTGTGCCCAATGTCAGGCTGGCAACCATCTATAAAGTCAATGTCAATAAGAGGAACAATAGTACTTTCATTGGCTCCAACGGATTTCATTATAAGTACGAAGAAACGGAAGATCCGCATAATAGCTGGCACGGCAACCTGATGCCCGGACTGGAAGGCGTGTATGGTTATAACATGGTAAACGTCTCGCATTACGACATAAAAGAAAATAAGCAGCATAACTTATTTGAAAAACCGGTATTGATCAAAAGCGTTTATTATCCTTCCTTTTCAAAAGACACACTGAATGACAAGCCGGTTCAAAGAAACTATTTTATTGTTTCCGTTTACAACGATGATACCAATAAAGATGGCTTCATTAATTTAAAAGATCTGCGGAGATTGTACCTGTTTGATCTCAACGGTGAAAAACAAAAAGCACTGGTTCCTGAAAATTATTCTGTGTATAAATCGGAGTATGATTCAGCCAATGACCTGATGTATATCTTTGCGCGCCTGGATGCTAATAACAACGGCCGGGTGGATGTAAATGAACCGGCCAATATTTTCTGGGTTGATCTGAAAGACCCGATGAAAACGGGACAGCAATACTAAAAAGATTGCTGTCAAGTTTTTCTGTCCGGGTACTAATTTATTCAACATTAGTAGAAATTTTACAACATTCTTTTCAAAAAATAGTTGGCAGTTTGCGTGAAGCCCCAGCTTTGCACCATTACAAGCACCACACGTAAACGTGCCGAACTACGGCAAGGGCTGCTGCTTGCCGTGGTTCGGCACGTTTATGCTTCACTGTACTTCCATAAAAAGAAATAACGTATGCCGGCATAAACTGTCAACCACATAAGGTTTTATCAAGGCACAAGCGAATGCTTGCGCCAGCGGGGAGCACCACACGTAAACGTGCGAACTACGGCAAGGGCTGTTGCTTGCCGTGGTTCGGCACGTTTATGCTTCACTGTACTTCCATAAAAAGAAATACGTATGCCGGCATAAACTGCCAACCACATAAGGATATATCAAGGCACAAGCAAATGCTTGCGCCAGCGGGGAATGCTTGCGCCAGCTGTTTATATCAAGGCACAAGCGAATGCTTGCGCTAGCGGGGGATGCTTGCGCTAGCGGTGGATAGAAACAAATGAAAAGCATATACATATGTTAACAGAAAAGCAACGCGGCAAAACCTTCGTCTTAAACATTATCTTATGTTAAACAATCAATGTTATCATTAGATAAAATCTATATTACCATACCACTACTCTTATTGTTTGGTAATTTTTTTTAAAGTTACTTCGCCACACATTCATATCATCGTTGTCTCATGCTGCTGAATCGTTGCTGTTATCCGCGGCCTGTTACAGGGAATATGTTTTTAAATCTATCATTCATTTAAACCAGCAATCTATGAAACCAACTTAACAAAGGGCCATGAACTTTTATGAAAGGTTTATCTGCATTCAGAATAGCCTTTAATCTTTTTTATTGCAACATAATTTTTTTTCAACCAATCAAACAATTCTATGTTTAAAAATTTATTCAACAAGATTATTCTTGCTGCAGCAACTGTTTCAGCTATACAGGCTGCCGCGCAAACAACTGTTACGTTTACCAATGGACAGGATTCCTGGATTCGTAAGCAAAACGTTACAAGCTCTTACGAAACGACCAACTTCGGTACTCAGCCAACATTCCGTCCGTATCTATGGACACACAGCGGTGTGCCAACCGTGGGAAGAGGCTTATTGAAATATCCGGAGCTGTCGCAGATTCCGTCCAATGCTGTAATATCCAGCGCGACACTTTATATCTATTGTGATACCACAAGTACAGATATGAACGCGCATAATTACAATTACGCGAATGATAATTCCATCTACATCAGCCGCATTACTTCTTCGTGGACGGAGACTGGTGTTACCTGGGCTTCCAAGCCAACCTCAACTTCAACCAACCAGGTTAGCATCGCTGCTACGGGGTATCGTGCCAAAACCGATTACGCGGCAAATGTTACCGCGCTGGTACAGGACATGGTAAGCAACAGCAGCTTCGATGGTTTCCAGCTGGCACTGCAGGACGAGTCATTCAGCAACCTGTATCGCAACATGACGTTTGCTTCAGTGGACAATGCAACACCAGGTCTTCGTCCAAAGCTGGTTGTAACCTACACCATCCCTGCCAAAGCATTGCATTTCGATGGCAGCAACGATTATGTGCAGGCTGCTAATTACAGTGCCCTGAATACAGGTAACGGAGATTTTACCTATGAAGCCCGCATTAAAGCTTCTTCCACACAGGCGTATATGTATCCGACAATTCTTTCAGACAGAAATGCATCAACAGAGAATGGGGCTACGATATTTCTGGTTCCGGGTACCGACGTCTGGTCTATGGGCAAATTATGGATCAATATAAACGGAACAAATTATCCCTGCGCCAGCTGCCCTGTGTTAACAGACGACAGCGTGCACGCGGTTGCTGTTGTACGCAAGCAGGATACGTTGAAGTTTTATGTCGATGGTACATTACGTCAGAGCCGTACGGTAAATTCCGGTACTGGAAATATTACTGCCACCGGAGACGTGCGGATCGGTCATGACCTGGCGAACGCTTCTAATACTTATTTTAACGGAGATATTGCTGAAGCACGCATCTGGAACGTAGCTCGCTCAGGCACTGAAATTGCAGCTTCATACAATAAAACCATTGCAGGCAATGCATACGGACTAACCGGCTACTGGCGCCTGGATGAAGGTACGGGCCAGACGGCTTACAGCAGCGCGGCGGGTAATTTTAATCATGCAACGTTAGGCTCATCCACTTCTTCTGAATCAAGCGATCCTTCATGGGTTACCAGCACTGTCGGTATCAAAAGAGGCATCGGCTCTTCGTTCGAATTTCCGTTCAATGCAGGTACAATTGCGCAGGGCGCAAGCTACAGCAATACGCAAAGCAACGTAACATCCAACGGCTTTGATAATGATCTTGGAAATGCCAGCGATGATATTTACTATGCATTTACCATTTCATCAACATCACTGGTTACTGTAGATCATTGTTTGTCTGACTTATCGGATACATACCTGTATTTACTGAAAAGCGATAAGCAGGTAGTTACCTATGATGATGATTTTGGTCCTTCATGCAGCAGCTATAAAGCTTCCATCAGTGTAAACCTTTCTGCAGGTACTTACTACATTGTTTCAGAAGGCTACAGCACAAACGCAGGAAATATAACAACCCGCATCAGCGTTTCCGCGGCTACCGGTTCACCGGTTGCGCGCACAGCTGCAGTAGACGACCAGAATCAGACATATGTTATGCCAGCGGACGTTACAGCTTCACCGGCTGCCGGTGCTGTTGTTTCCTATCCAAACCCGGTGAAAAGCTACCTGAATTTTGGTGAAAAGGTACAATCCTACACCTTATACAATGCTGCAGGCATTCAGGTATTAAGCGGTGCGCAGGCAGAGGGGCTGAGCACGGAAGCACTTAAGCCAGGTATTTATATACTTAAAACGGATAACCGCACGGAAAAAATCGTTGTGGAATAAATCTCCGTATACCTGTACAAAAAAAAGTCCTGTCGTTTTTTAACGGCAGGACTTTTTTTATATCCTGTTAATCTCTCTGACGTCAGTTTTAGTCCAGCTTGGACTGATGTAAACCGTTCTGCATCCGCCGCGGCGGATCTGACTGCAATTATATATTACTGGTCCGGGACTGGAAAGATAAGGCACTTCCGCCGCGGCGGACATGCTATCGCTCAGACCAGCGCCAGCGGGTATATCAAGGCACAAGCAAATGCTTGCGCCAGCGGTGCAGCAGGGTAGCATTGGTTAGGTAGAAATTTTACAACATTCTTTTATTAACGTGCAAACACGTATTTATATCTGTACAGTAATTTTGTATCGATCAAGTTATAATTAAGATCAGATACAGCTATGAAAAATGTAAAACGCACATTCACACAGGGCGGCTTGCTTTCATTGAACCTGCTGCTCATGAGCTCCTGCAACATGAACATGGGGACGGCATATCATTCCGCCGCTGGCGGCTTTAGCTTGTTCGTGGTTTTCATGACAGCCGTTTACCTGAGTATTGAAGCTATACCGGATGAGTGGTAGAGGAGGGAACGGATTCTATTCGCTGTCAATAATTCAAATCCCAGAGCTGAAACTCCGGAGAACTGCGATTCCGAAAGAAGGCACAAGCGAATGCTTGCGCCAGCAGCGTTGTGAGAGAAGGCACAAGCAAATGCTTGCGCCAGTAGCGCTGTGAGAGAAGGCACAAGCAAATGTTTGCGCCAGCTGTGCCAGCGGACTGCAGGCTTTCACAGTGCCATGCAGGTTAAAGAGCAATCAGGTCGGGCGTAAACCCATCCAATTTATAGATCCCTAATTTTTTTTCTATGTGTTCGACATGATGAACCATTGTTTCAAAACCATCTTTGCCAAACAGTTTGTGTTCATTCTTTTCAAATTCTTCTCCCAGTGAATCATATTCATGCCGCGATACGATTTTCCTGAATGCAGGGAACAGCACAGTATCTTCCCGCGCTTCATGCGGACGGTACATCGTGTTAAAGGATGCCAGCAGGTTGATCAGTGTCTGCTGTTCATCGCCGCGCAGTGTCTTTTCGGCTGTGAGCTGCATGATCTGTGAGGTAATGTAACGTCCGGCCTGGTGTTGCCTGAGCAGCACATCCACAAGATCGGTCAGCTGGTTGGCTTTTTTGAAACGCGGGAACAGGTAATCTTCTTCCTGCTTCTCATGGTAGTCTTCAATGAATGCGCGGATGATCTTAGCTGAGTCTGCAAGCGCTTCCATCGGAAAGGATTCCTTACGCATCAGTTTCAGTTTGCAGGAGTCATAGATGAGCAGGATTCTGTTCAGCAAACCGTGTTCCTGCATGAGGTCTTCCGGTGGTGAAACTTCCTTTTCTTCATCTTCTTTCTCTTTTGAGCAGCCGATCAGAAAAAGCGAACCTGCCATGGCAGAGCCCGCTGCTATTTTTATTCCGGTTTCAATAAAACTCCGCCTGCTGTTATCTATTGTTTTTTCAGTTGTTTCCATGATCAAAAAGTATTTGTGATGAAGCAAGTTCACAAAGCCCGGGGAACATGTTGTTACATCAAACGGGGAAATGCTTACACGGCTATTGGTATGCAGGCTTTTCATGCTGTTAAACATTGCAGGGGGCTGCAATAGATACAAGGCACAAGCAAATGCTTGCGCCAGCGGATATTCGCCGCGGCGAAACCTTTTACCTTGCTTTGGTTCGCTGCAGCGGATATAAATTCCAGAGGGCTGCAATAGATACAAGGCACAAGCAAATGCTTGTGCCAGCGTGGGCCAGCGTGGAGGCACAAGGATGACCTTGCGCCAGCGGCAACCTTATGCCGGCGGAGGAATCATAGTTCAGACAATATTACATCAACTGATTCTGCAGCCGCATCCAGCCACCGCCGTTATGTACCTCGGCAAAACCGTTTGATTTCAGAATGCTTTTGGCTGAAGCGCTGCGCATGCCGGATGCACAACAGGTAATCACAACGGCATCTTTTTTTATTTTCGACAGGTTCTGCTTAAGTGTATCAAGCGGAATGTTTACAGAGCCTCTGATGTGGCCGCGCTGGTATTCTCCTTTTGTGCGTACATCAACAATAACAGCACCGTGTTTTACAAGTCCGGCGTAATCGACAGGTGTACCGCCGAATATTTTTTTGAGGAAGTTCATCATCTATAGGGTAGTTAGAAGTTAAGAGTATATTTGTTGCCAGGAACCACCATTTGTACAGCTGATGCCTAGCCCGTTCAGGAAATCTGTTGCCTGTCCGCTCCTGTAGCCGCTGGCGCAGCATAATACCAGCGGTTGTGCGAAAGCTTTTATTTCTGTTAAATGATCTTTCAGTTCCTGCAACGGAATGTTGATGGAACCAGCGCCATGTCCGGCGGTGTATTCCTGCGGACTTCTTACATCAATGATTGTCATGATTGATAGGGTTTATGTAGTTAATGTATGGAAGAGTATTCCACCCGATACTGCGCCGTAAAGGGTGCTGCTGATCGGGTTGGACGTGATCGGGCAGGTGCCGCCGGAACATCCGGCGAAGTAGTAATAAAGGTAACCTGCCAGCGCGCCAAGGACAATGCCTGCCAGAGTCAGTATGTATTTCTGTAGCATATTATGCAGCTGCATGTATTTTGTTGCTGAAGATGGTTACATCATTATAAACTACGTCCCAGGTAACGGGTATGATTTTTTTCAGCATGCTGCTTACACCACAATATTTTTCCTGCGAATCGGTAACAGCTGCCAGGGCCGCAGTCTTGTGTTCTTCGCTGCCCTTGAATATATAAATGAGATGTACAGCTGTATATTCCATGGGCGCACCCTTGCTTAGTTCTCCGCTAACCTGTATATCAAAGGAAGATACCTCGTGGTTTGTTTTCCTTAATATCGATGTCACATCCATGCCGGTGCAGCCGGATAAGGCAGTCAGAACAAATGGTTTCGGAATGGGGCCATTGTCTTCTCCGCCTACGCGTTCAGGGGCATCCATGATGATGGTGTGGCCGTTTACCAGACAGTTAAACTGCATTTTTTCCATCCATTGGGTTTCTATTGTATGATTCATGGCTAATGTGTTTATGTGAATTTGTTCTGCTAAGATCGCAGGTCGGGAATGCTTAGTCAGTTACTTTTGTTACATTAGATGAAAAATGTTTAAATAATTTAATTGATTTTATTTCAGTTAATTGTATCAGATGGATTTAGAAAATATATCAGAATTTAAATCTTCGCCTGAAATGCGGGCCAGTCTTTCTGCTTATGGAACAGCTAAGCATTATAAGCAGGATGATATTATTCTCAATGAAAGCAGCCATATAAAAGCTATTCCCATTGTTGTAAAAGGAAGTTTGCGGGTAATGCGTACAGAAGAAGACGGGAGGGAAATATTGCTTTATTATATTAAAGCCGGAGAAAGCTGTATCATGTCTTTTCTTGGTGGTATACACCAAGAGACCAGCAAAGTGAAGGCGGTTGCTGAAGAAGATGTAGAAGTATTGTTTCTGCCGGTTGATAAAGTGACCGCGCTTTTAAAAGAATTTCCGGAATGGCTGGATTATATTTTTAGGCTCTATCATAAACGGTTTGAAGAATTACTGGAAGTAGTGAATGCGGTAGCTTTTAAAAAGATCGATGAACGGCTGCTGGATTTCCTGCACAAAAAGGCAGAAATAACAAACAGTAAAACACTTTTCATCACACATGAACAGCTGGCGAATGAATTAGGAACCGCGCGGGTTGTTGTATCAAGGCTGTTGAAGCAACTGGAAATAAACGGCACACTGAAACTCGGCAGGAATAAGATTATTATTTTGTGAATGATATCCGTTTGTTGAAATAACATTTTTATACCTACCCTGATAAACTGAATAAAAATGCCCCCTTCGCCGCGGCGAAGGGGGCACATCTTTATAGTAATAGCAGGATTCAGATAAAACCCTACCGTGGTCTGTGGCACACTGACCACTTCATGTTTGAACGTACTTCTAGGTTTATTCAAATTATTTCTTAAATTAAATAATCTAAATAGATGTTTAAAAATTAACCGTATCTGATTATGTATACAAACCCATATTCCAGTGGCTTGAAATGGTATCATTATATTGCTGCTTTTTTTGCCGGACTTTTCCTCGCTAATTTTGTTCCGCATTTTGTCAATGGTATTTCCGGTGATCCATTCCCGAGTCCGTTCTCTAATCCGCCGGGCAAGGGACTTTCATCGCCGCTGATCAATGTGCTGTGGGCTTTGTTCAACCTGCTGGTTGGTTACCTGCTTTTCAGAGTCAGTAAAATAAGCCACCGGACTAAGCTTGCATTGTTTGTATTTTTTATTGGCGTGGCATTGATGAGTGTCAACCTGAGTATACACTTTGCAGAAAAAGACCATGGTGATGTGCCTGTTAAGGTGATACCCTAAGCCTATAAAGAATTGAAGCCATCGCGTAGGAGCGTATTGCATACGCCCTTCACCGTGGTCTGTGGCACACAGACCACGGTGAAGGCAGTCTTTGACTGCATTATATCAATCAGATAAATCATAGTTCAGCAAATAAGCCTATAAATTCTGCCCTACTGTAAAATGCTGCTTTTTATTTGCAGATAGAGCCGCAATAATTTCCTGTGGGTTTTTCCATTCAAATACATGGATCATCCAGATGGTGAATGCAAGCAGGCCCTGTTGCTTCACAATACTTTTTCCAAGTCGTAAAATATTCTGGTCGCGTTCCTGAATAGCGGCAGCGAGGTCAGCTTCTGCTTTGTCGTATAGTTCTTCCGCAAAACACCATGCGCCGTCACGTGCATTTTCTGTGCTGAACTGGATCAGTACAGAGCTGCTGTTGCTGGCATGCAGTCCCATTAACGACAGTAAAGGAGAAACTTTGTTCAGATCATTTATCGTCTTGTATGTGTAAGAAGAAATAATGGTATTGATGGTGTAAAAATCATCGCGTATGTTTTTCAACGGTTCGTTACGCCCGGCTTGTATTTGCGCTGTTGCAATACCCAGGTCTAAATTAATATGCGCACTGATACCGAGCATAAGGTGTTGGATGATGAGCACGGAAGATTTTTCGGTTTCCCGGAAAGCATATTGCCAGCAGGCGCTGAGCGTTTCTTTATTCTCCCATTGGTGATATGCCTGCAGGTATCGGTTTGCAAAAACAACATCCAGCTTCTCCATGCGTGCGCCATTTTGAAACAATCCCTTGTCAATGCCCTCTTTAATGCTTTGGGTAACGCTTAAATAAAGCGTGGCAAAATATCCGGCTCGTGTTTTTGTTTGGATAGACCGGGTAATAATGTTTTCCAGGGAAGTAATTACTTCATCAATGCTGGTAGCTGGTATGAACATGGTATTAAAAATTATAAATACGGGAAAATAGTTTTTATGTATAACGGGGCTGATAGAGGTGGGGTTTCTTTCCGGATTGATTTTTTAACGGGGATGGAATGCAGTCAAAGACTGCAAAGGATAACAGGCACCATCCGCCGCGGCGGAACGCTCCGCTAAGACTGGCGCCAGATATGCCAGAGAGCTTCTATGAAACTTAAAATATTAAGGCACAAGTATTCGTGCCTTTAAAAGATTGAAATTTAAACCTTCAGCATTCCCCTGAATCCACGTGCCGCATAATAGGATTCTGCTCCGTTGTGATACAGGAAGACTGTATCATAGCGACGGTCACAGAACAAAGCACCGCCGAGTTTGCGAATAGGTGCTGGTGTTACCACCCAGCTCGATGTTTTTAAATCGAACGAACCGAGTGTCTGCAGTTCCCGGTATTGTTCTTCCGTTAATAATTCAATGCCCATGTCTTCTGCCATCTGTATTGCACTGTCGGCAGGTTTGTTTTCTTTGCGGGCTTCCAGCGCCTGGTGGTCGTAACAAATGCTTCGGCGACCCTTCGGACTTTCAACGGCGCAATCGTAAAAAATATATTCGCCTGATTTTTTATCATAACCTACAACATCGGGCTCACCTTCGGTACGTTCCATTTCATGCAACGACCAGAGTTTATCCGGGTGGTTGTTTAGTTTTTTTTCTACATCAGTCCAGTTAATGCCTTTATGGCGATGCATGTTTTTTTCAAAACGTTTCGCGAGTACAGCAAGCAGCTCGGCTTGTTGTGCAGCTGTTAATTTCTTTTTGGTGCTGGAGCTTTTACTCATGGGATTAAATGTTTTAAGTTCTTTTATCGTAAGTATTGAAGCAGCATTAGCGACAGGCCAATGCCCATTTCTACATACATGATGAAGGTGTGGTATTTACTTGGCGAGCCGACTTTTCTGCTTGAGTAAAACCTGCCGAAACCTGCGCACATAACTACAAAGCCAATAAAGTAAATAATGCTGGTAGTTGTTGTTATATGAAAGATAAACCAGATCAGCATGAATCCGAAGGCAAAATACATTCCGCTCAGAAAGCGGAAAATATTGTCAAGCTTTGGCTGTGGCGGAATGGATGCTTCTATAAAACGTCCTGCACCTTTAAAAAACAAAATTGTGCCGCCTGTCAGGCAGATCATCGCCAGGGTTCCGAATATGAGTTGTAAAAGCAGTTCCATCGATACTGTTGTTTTAGCATTCTTTGCTGGCGCAAGCATTCGCTTGTGCCTGATTCCCTAACTGCGCCAGCTTGACGCAGCGGACTGCAGAATTTAATCATTCAATCCTTTGCCTTCAAGAATATCCGGTATGCATTTTTCAATGCGTGCCTCGCGGGTTTTAGATTGTTTGGCAGAAGAAAAATGCAGCAGGTAAGCGCGCTGGCGTCCCGGTGTCAATGTCTTGAATGCTTTTTTCAGTGCCGCATCTTCTTTCAGTACCTGTTTAAATTCTTCCGGCATTTCAAATTCAGAAGTTTTTTTCAGTTCTACTTTCAAGCCGGCTTTTTCAATAGCAATCGCTTCTTTTATATAAGCTTTGATTGAAGTTTTCAGTTTTGTGATTTCCTTAGCGCTGGTAAACCGCATCTGACGTGCTGCCTGTACATTTGCGGTCTGCTGAATGAGAATATCTTTCGGGGCCTTCATCAATGCGCCCTTGAAGAATAACAACGCACAATATTCCTTGAAGGTGTGGATCAGTACAATGTTGCTGTCTTCAAAAGTATAGCAGGGGCAACCCCACTTCAGTACTTCATTAAGGTCGCAGTCAAGTACAATTTCCCTGAGCAGTTCAATTTCTTCCTGCCAGGTTTTTGCTTTTGTAAAATAAAAATCAACTTTCGGATTCATGAGCATAATTATGAATTATAAGTTATGAATTGGAGTTCTTTTGCTTTAGCAAAAGAACTCCAATCATAATTTTTGAAATTATAGTAATCTATTCATAAGAAAAAGGAATTACAAATTGCCTGCGCCTGTTTTTCTGCTGTCGGGTCTCAGGTACCAGGATGTTATTGTCAATACCAGCAATAGTGAAGGGCCGAAATATGCCAGGGCTTCTTTATCACCGGCTGCTATATGCGAGAATAGTGCTCCTGACATGGCAAAGAAGAAGCCTGCATATGCCCATTCTTTTACCAACGGGAATTTAGGAACAAGTATTGCGATGACACCTAATAATTTCCAGATGCCGAGTATGGTCAGGAAGTAAAGCGGATAACCCAGTTTGGTGATCATGTCTGCTTCTTCCTTCATTTTCATTAGCTGAACAATGCCGGTTGATGTCATGCCTAATGCCAGCCAGCACGTAGCGATCCAGTAAATTATTTTTTTTGTCTTTGTCATAAGTTTGTTGTTTAGAATTAATTCTCTTTGATGATGGTTAGAGTTAGGACGGCCCCATTCGCCGTGGTATCAAGATGAAAGAACAGAAGAGTAAACAAGCGCGTCTCATAAAGATTATGAAAGAAAAACTGTTTAGAAGTTTAATCATTGATTCAACTTCGTTAATATTTCCTGAATCCTGTTATGCGCCATGTTTATGCCTTGTGCGAAAGGAAGCTTCAGCATCTGATCCCTGTCTGCATTGGATCTGTAAACAATCTGCATCGTGAGTTTACTTGTATCTGCGGTAAGCTTTTCAAATTCCAGAAATTCAAGCTGCACCGGAAACGGTGTATTTTCCATCTCAAATGTGCGTGTGATTTTTTTATCCGGCATGAATTCATGGATCGTACCATTGAAGTAATGTTTATTGCCTTTCGGATCCGTTGTCTCAAACTGGTAACTGCCATGCTTTTTATTTTCAAGCTTCAATACTTTCGTATTCATCCATTGTTCAACAATATCGGCCTCTGCATACGCCCTGAACAATAATTCCAGCGGCAGGTCAAACTCACGGGTGATGGTTAAGTCCTGCTTGCCGTCTTCGGCAAAGATCTTTGTTTTAACTTCCATGGGTTAATTGTTTTTTTTGTTTTTCATAATCTCTTCCAGTTTGTTGAAACGGGCATCCCACATGTTGCGGAACGGTTCTATAAAGTCTGCTACTTCCTGCATTTTTTTAGCGTTGATGTGGTAATAGATTTCCCGGCCGTTCTGTTCCTGTTTCAGCAATTCACATTCAGTAAGGATCTGGAGGTGCTTTGATACCGTTGGCCTTGCCGTATCAAAATTTGCGGCAATGGAGCCGGCGGTCATGGCTTGTGAGGCTACCAGCAGTAATATGGCTCTTCGGGTAGGGTCGGCGATGGCCTGGAATACGTCTCTTCTTAAATTCATTGTGTAGCTATTTGACTACGCAAATATATATGTAGTTATTTAGCTACACAAATTATTCCTAAGAAATTTTCATAAAATAATTTGAATGCAGTATTGATTACGGGAAAATGGGGCTGCTGAAAAAATAAGCAGGGAAATTGAGGTTAATCAATTTCCCTGCGAACGCTGCTAGCTTTATAAAGAAAAATCAATCGTTTTTATATAAGTACCTTTTTTATCAAAAATGACTTCCTGGTTTTTAATTTTAGCACTGTAGGTAACAAGCCCTGCAGCATCTGTAATTTTGAAGTATTCTTTCAGTGGTACATCTGAATAATTCACCTTAATATAGTCGTAAGCCGGTGCAGGCAGTGCGAAAGTAGTAATCTTGTCACGCGACTCAATCAGTTTTCCTTCCGATGAATACGTAGCATAACTTGTAGTAGTAGTACGTGTGTATTCAACTACGTAATCTGTATTGAATTTTTTCCAATTGATGTCAAAAGCTGAAGGATGACTTTTTGAAAATTCGTTTTTAACAGCAAGCGGTACATCTTCTTCTGATATACTCCGGGTTTGGGCTTGAACTTGCGCAAAAAGCGAGCAAGCACAGGCAAATACGATTAATAAATAAGTTTTCATAGCTGTTGTGTTTAGGGTTCTATCGTTTTATACGATAAAAATTGTAATTATTCCGTTATTTTATGTTGTAAATTTTAGTCAAATTGTTACACAATTCCCATTTTTGAGCGTTCTGAATCTCGAATTAACATAAAATTTTATTCAGAACATGATATAAATCAATATTTTGTCTTTTATGTCGGATTCAATATATTAGATACATCAACCCCGCAAAAGATGAAAAAGTCTACCCCAAGTTCCATTGATATTAGTACAAAAGAAGCTTTCGAATTGCTTGAAAGTTATAAAAAGCATTCAGCGGAAAAGTATTCACCTGAACAAATGGATGCCAATATATTCTCCCGGATTCTTCAGAATATTCCCGGAACGGTTATGGTAATTGATTTGCATACCAATAAGTATATCTATGTTAATACACCGGAAATTTTGGGATATGAAAGCAGCGAATTTATAGAAGGCGGATTACCACGGGTATTGCTGGTGTTTCCGGCGGCACATGGTTACATCATGATCCAGCAGATTTTTCCCGTCATGTTTAAATACTTTGATGAATACTGCAGGAATAAAGCCTACAAGGGGTTAAAAGTTACTTATCCGACACAGCTTATACACCAGGATGGAACAGTACGCTGGTATCAGCATACAATCAGTATCTTAACAACCGATGATGAAGACAGGCCTCATTTGCTGCTTAAAAGTATCTATGACATCCAGGATCATAAAAAAGATTCATCCATTGATTTTTGTATTTCTTATGTGAACAGTAAAAATGAAACAGAAATATTAGCTGAAGAACGGTTCCTGCCGGAAATCACCAATACTGTACTTTCTGAAAGGGAAGGGCAGGTGCTGAGCCTGATCAGCCTGGGTTTGACGAGTGCACAGATTGCTGAGAAATTATGCATCAGTCAGCATACTGTAAATACGCACAGAAAAAATATTTTGCGGAAAACGTTTTGTAAGGGAACTGCTGATCTGGCTATTTTTGCGTTGACAAACGGAGGTGATCAATAATTACTCTTCAATCAGTAAGATCCCCCCAGATTGTGAATTATGCGAAAGGCTACTAACACATAATGAAAAATCTCTGGAGGGATAATACTTCACATTAGGATTTTTGGGTATTGCAATTACAGTATCAAAATTGTGAAGTTAATTATCTGTAATCAATACCTAATACTAGTGATTTTTAGTTTGTAGCGACAATAAATCGTTGATCGTGAAAATATTAGCCGGGGGCTCTACCGGTCATTCCTGCGACTTGTCCTGGTCTTTCTCAAGAAAAAGGTTGAACAGGCTTATTTGCCTGCTTTTTGATTATTATTATTTATCTTTAATAAAGGAGGAAATTAAAATCTGAGGGCATGCAGCACGTATTTATTCAATATGTTTATCTGATTCTGGCAATTCTGGCTTTGGTTACGTTTGCTGACATTACAAAGGTTGCATATCCGATTATACTTGTAATAGGCGGTTTGGCCCTTAGTTTTTTGTCGGAATTTTCCAGTATGACTATTGATCCGGAAATTGTGCTTTTTATTTTCCTGCCCCCATTGCTTTATGAAGCTGCCTGGCAAACTTCCTGGAAAGAGTTCTGGAAATGGAAACGGGTCATCACCAGTATGGCATTTCCAATTGTGATCATCACAGCTTGTGTCATCGCGTTTTTTGCAAATGAAATTATTCCCGGGTTTACATTGGCGTTAGGATTTTTGCTGGGTGGGATCATTTCTCCTCCCGATGCGATTTCTGCAACTACCATCATGCGGCAGGTTGGTGCACCGAAAAGCCTGGTAAGTATTGCCGAAGGTGAAAGCTTACTCAATGATGCTTCTTCACTGATCATTTTCCGTTTTGCCCTGGTTGCTGTTATAACCGGACAGTTTCATTTTGGGGAAGCTACTTCCAGTTTCTTTCTCGTGGTAATTATGGGTACTTTAGTCGGACTTGCCGTAGGCGCAGTGTTTTACAGTGTGCACCGCTGGCTGCCAATACCGCCGCGCATAGAAATCATCATGACGTTTGTAACGCCGTACTGCATGTTTTATGCAGCGGAATATTTTCATTACTCAGGTGTATTGTCTGTCGTAAGCGGAGGTTTGTTGCTGTCAAGCAAACGCCAGCAGATGCTGAGCTACCGCAGCCGCATTCAATCAGAGAATGTATGGACAAGCATTGTGTTTGTTATGAACGGACTGATCTTTTTATTGATTGGCCTGCAATTGCCCTCTATTATAAATCAGTTGGGAGATACAAGCGTGGCTACCGCAACCTGGTATGGCATTGCTATTTCAATCATCTTGATTGTTACACGAATCCTGTGTATGCTTGGTGCATCTGCATTCACCATGTTCATGAGCAGATATATTACTGTTGCAGACGCCAATCCTGGCTGGAAAGGTCCTGTTATTCTGGGTTGGGCGGGTATGCGCGGCGTGGTATCGCTGGCCGCAGCTCTTTCTATTCCTTTATATATTGGCGGTACAGAATTGTTCCCGTTTCGTAACCTCATACTTTTCATTACATTTGTTGTAATCCTTATCACTTTGGTATTTCAGGGACTTACACTTCCTATGCTTATTAAATGGTTAAAGGTGGAAGGTAAAAGCGATGTTAAATCAGATCTTGAGCAGGAAAAGCTGATCCAGAAAAAATTATCACATTCATCTCTTATTTACCTGGAGAATAAATTTGTTGCAGATGGATTGGATAATGATCACATCAAAAATCTCCGGTCACGGTTTGAGCTTGAATTTAAATTCTTTGATACTGAACTGCTGGAAGATGTTGATCCGACGCATAAAAATACCATCCAGGAATATCATACAACCTATCTTGAGCTGCTGAACCACCAGCGCAGTCTGCTGGAAGAAATCAATCGCGGAGAAGAATTTGATGAAGAACTGATCCGTAAGTATTTTGCATTGATTGATTTTGAAGAACTAAAGATCCGCGAACAATCCCTGCAATAATCTTTGGATCGCAGCATACATTTTCAATTTATTCTTTCGTTCAGGAGTTAATTGCTATCTTCACTGTAATGAAAAGGCATCCGTTATCCATCCGGTTAGTTTTATTTTTTTTACTATGGCTATTGGTCCATGCAACAGGCGCTGCGCAGCAATACACATTCAAAAATTATTCTGTGGATGACGGGCTCGCACAATCACAGGTGTATACCATGTGCGAAGATAATACCGGTAGCATGTGGTTTGGGACAAGAGGCGGTGGACTGAGTCGCTTTGATGGTATTGACTTTAAAAATTATACGGTACAGGAAGGCCTTGTAAGTAATTACATTCGCTGTCTGTTGAAGGATAAAGCCGGCAACCTATGGATCGGTACCGATAACGGTTTATCTGTTTACAACGGAAAAGTTTTTGCAACTTATACCGAAGCAAAAGGTCTGGGTAATGTTGTTATAAATGACCTCGCTCTGGATAAAGAAGGAAACATCTGGGTTGCTACAGAAAAGGGAATCTATTGTACACAAAAAGATCGCATCGTTGTTTTTAATCCGCAGAATAACGTACCTGCCGGACGCTTCAATTGTATGCTTGCAGATTCCATCGGAAATATATGGGCCGGTAGCGATTATGGTCTGTATCGTTTCAGTAAAGAAAAAAATAATTGGTATACAGAGCATTTTACTGAAAAAGAAGGTTTGCCCAATCCGATTGTTACAGCGCTGAGTTTGCGCGGTGATGGCGGTATCTGGCTATGTACCTATGGCGGCGGAGCTGCGGCTTGTTACAGAGGAACATTTTTAAGCATAAATAAGTCTGACGGGCTTGCCAGTAATACGGTCTTTGATTGTGTGGATGCAGGTTCTGCAGTTGTATGGTTCTGCACCGCCAGCGGGATCACGAAATACGATCCGTCCAAAGAAAATCAATATATCCAAATTACTGAAACGGAGGGACTGGCAAAAAATGTTGTCATGTGTGCGTTTAAAGATTCATTCGGGAATCTTTGGTTTGGCACGTCCGGCGGTGGTGTCAGCAGGTTAAGCAGCGAACGCTTTATACATTACACGGCTATTAAAGGCATATTTGGTACCTGGGTATATTCGATCTTACAGGATCGCGATGGTGTCATGTGGTTTGGTACTTCTGAGGGCGGGGTCACTACATATGATGGTGTTTTCTATAAACGTTTTTCTGAACGCAATGGCTTTACCGCATCGAAGGTCAAATGCATCACGCAGGATATGGAGGGTAATATCTGGCTGGGTACCATTTCTGATGGCGTGTACATGTATAATGGAAAAACATTCCGCCACTTCAATCACCGAAATGGATTAAGCAGCAATTTTATCAATTACATTCTGGCAGATACCAGCGGCCGCATCTTACTGGCTACGGCAGGCGGTGGGATCAGCTGTTTGCTGCCTTCAAAAAATAATACGTATAGCATTAAAAATATCCGTCCACGTGATGGTCTTGCCGGCGACCGCATTCATACGCTGGCTGCAGACCGGAATGGAAATATATGGGCAGGAACTGCATCAAACGGTATCAGTGTAATTCGGTTTGAAAAAGATCATTCGTACACTATAAAGAATTATCAGAAGAAAGATGGATTGTCGAGCATCGCTATCCGGTGTTCAACAATGGATCCAAACGGGAACATTATTTTTGGTACAGCAGATGCGGGCCTTATTATTTATGATGGAAAGAAATTTTATTCAGTCTCAAAGCAGCAGGGTTTGTATTCCAATAATATATACTCCTGTATCTATGATGTTGAGGGCGATTTATGGATCGGTACAGATAAAGGCATTGATCGGATTTTGTTTACAGCCGGCCATGCGATTGCAAACCAAAGACACTATGGCAAGTCTGAAGGTTTTACAGGTATTGAAACGATACAGAATGCTGCATGTCTGGATAAGGATGATCATATCTGGTTCGGTACAGTTAAGTCAGCAACCGTTTTTAATCCTGCTGCCGACCGTAAAATACAGGTGCCGCGTGTACATGTTACAGGTATGCATTTGTTTTTTGATGCGGTTGAAAAAACACCTAACGGAAAATCAGTTACACCCTGGTTTCCGCTGCCTGAAAATTTAATTCTGCCGTATAACCAGAATCATTTGAGTTTTGAATTTATTGGTATCGAACAATCGAATCCGGGAGCAGTGCAATACAGATGGATGCTCGATGGTTTTGATAAAGACTGGGCACCGTCTGCAATTAAGCGGGAAGCCGTGTATTCAAACCTGCCTCCGGGGACATATACATTTAAGGTGAAAGCTATGAATGAATGCGGAGAGTGGAATGAAACTCCTGCACAATATACATTTACGATTCGGCCGCCATTCTGGCAAACATGGTGGTTTATACTTTCTGCTTTTGTATTAGTGGGGCTAATTGTGTGGTTTATTATTTCAGCTGCCTTGCGCAAATTGAAGAAAGAAAATATGCGGGAAAAACAACGTCTGGAAGCGGAACGGTCACTAATAGAACTGGAACAGAAAGCGCTGCGTCTGCAAATGAATCCGCATTTTCTTTTTAATTGTCTGAATTCCATTAAAGGATTAATTGCGGAAGAGAAACCTGAGCAGGCAAAAATATATCTTTCAAAATTTGCCAGGCTGATGCGCTCCATGCTGGACCATTCCATGGAAGCCTTTATTACATTGGAGAATGAAATCATAGGTTTGCAGATGTATGCTGAACTTGAAAAATTGAGCAGGGATGATGCCTTCGATTTTAGTATTGGAATTGATCCTGCAATAGATCCGTCCTTCATAGAGATTCCGCCTATGCTGGTCCAGCCGTTTGTAGAGAATGCAATTCTGCATGGCATGGCCGGGAAAACTGGCAAGGGTAGAATAACCGTGTCGTTTACGCAACAGGAAAATTATCTGCATTGCGTGATTGAAGATGATGGCGTAGGTCGTATAAAAGCTGCAGAAATGAAACAGGATTTTATGCAGCACAAATCGGCTGCCATTACGGTAACACAGGAACGATTGAACATTCTGAATAGAAAGCTGAACCTGGAAGCAATTAAAATTACAGTTGAAGATTTGACGGATGCTCAGCAGAAACCTTGCGGTACCAAGGTGACGCTACTGATTCCGTTTCAACAGTAGCATTTCGAAAATGATCATGTAACGTTATGATAAAAGCATTAATTATTGATGATGTTGAAAAAGCCCGGATTGCCCTGAAGAGTGATCTGAAAACATATTGTCCGGATGTAGCAGTAATCGGTGAGGCCGATGGCGTTGAAAGGGGAGTAGAGCTGATCAGGCAAACAAATCCGGATGTGATTTTTTTAGATATCCGTATGTCAGACGGCAGCGGTTTTGATCTGATTGCAAAATTGCGGCAGCAGGGTGAGATTCGTTTCCAGATCATCTTTACTACAGCTTATGATGAATATGCAATTAAGGCATTTAAATTCAGCGCCACCGATTATCTGCTAAAGCCGGTAGATCATGAAGATCTGATACAAGCGGTGCAGAAAATAAAAAAGGATTCCGGACAAAACTTCCTTCGTGAACACATGGAAGTTTTGATGGAAAGCATGAAGGGCATCAAGACTTCCAATAAGCGTATTGCTCTGAACAGCATGGATAAGGTGCAGGTTGTGAATGTGGATGATATCATACAATGCGAATCACAAAAAAATTATACGCTGTTTTATCTTACTAATAAAAAACAAGTGCTTGTAACACGCACGTTGAAGGAGTTTGAAGACATGCTGGAACAGGATAATTTTCTGCGTGTACATCATTCACATCTGATTAATATAAAGCATCTGCGGGAGTATATAAAAACAGATGGCGGTTATGCTGTCATGTCAGATGGATCTCAGGTGCCTGTGTCTGTTCGCAAGAAAGAACAGTTGTTGAGTTTGCTGGGGCTTTGAGTGTGTTCCCATATTTGTCTAACCCACGTCCGCGGCGGCGGATCAAGCGTGAAATGTTCACCCTATGCCTGACCGTCTGTTTCACAGCCGATCCGGCCTTGCCCAAAGTTGAAATCGTAACTTTTAGTTGTTCATTCATTCGCCTCTCATGACTAAAGCAGTGGGCTCATCACCTCCCTTGGCTTCAGTTGCGGGCTCATCCTCTCACGCATTCCCACGCTGATCCGCCACGGCGGACGTGGGTTAGACAATTTGGAAACTTCGTTTATCAATCAGTTTTAAGATTCTCCAATACTTCAAAGTCTATTTTTAATATTTCACCGCGGTCATCTACCAGTGTTAATACATGACTGCCTGGCTCCGGAAATAAGGCCAGCTCGTGCGTGCCGGTCGTTTCACCCAGGAAGAAATCATCCACATGCCAGTAAATAACACCGCCGGTTTTGGGATGTGTCGCCTGGAAGACTGTTCTGCTCATAGAACCATCGAGGTTTACAGGAATATAAATGCGGCTAGACGGATGGGGGTAAATCATCTGCATGGATTTTTCTTCGTCGCCCGTACATTCTCTTCGTAAAGCCGGTAAGGTTTCATAGTCAGGATTTTTTCTTTTATAATACCTGGCTTGTACCGGCGGTAATACAAAAAAAGATTTTGTGATCATGTCTGCAGGTGATATGCAGCCAGCGTTTACGCGTTGCCCGGCTGAATCCAGGTGTACCTGCATGTGGTAGGGACAAGGTGTAGTTTTGCTGCCGGATTGCGGCATGGCGATGATTTCTGTATGCATGCAATATTCGCCGGCTTTGTGTCCGCTCTCACGACATATTTCCATCTTGCTTGTATTCGCTTCAGGAAATTCAAACCAGTTTGTATTATAATCAAGCACATGGAAGATATCAAAGAGCAAAGGTGCTGCCGCAGAAATACCTGTTAAGCCTGGTCGGCCTTCTCCGTCTGCATTGCCTGTCCATACTGCCACTACATAGCGGGGTGTACAGCCGACAGCCCATCCATCACGGAATCCGAAGCTGGTACCTGTTTTCCATGCAATCCTGCCTGAAGAAGAAAAGTTCTGCCAGTTGCTTTCAGCATCCGGTCTTACCACTTCCGACATGGATTCAAAGGTATACCAGATGGCCACAGCATCCAGCAATGCATGTTCATGCAGCTGTTGTTCTTTGTTAGTGGATTTATATGAACGTGTGAGATTGGTATTTAAAGGGTGAAAGACATTCGGGTCATACTTATGATTGTTTTTATTGAACTGTAATAACGATCTGCTCATCCCTGCATACATCGCTCCGAGATCCCACAGACTTGTCTCGGCACCGCCCAGAATAAGTGAGAGGCCATAATGACCGGCAGGTTTATTGAGTGTGGTCATACCCATTTTTTTTAGCTCATTGCAGAAACGGTCTGTACCATGCTGCTGCAGCATGCGTGCAGAAGGGATGTTCAATGAGCGGGCAAGGGCTTTTCCGGCAGGCACAGCACCATCGTAACTGAGGTCGAAATTTTTCGGCGTATAACCACCAAAGTGTGTAGGGATATCCGGAATCAATGTATTTGGAAGAATTTCCCCGGCATTTAACATATGTGCATACAACATAGGTTTTAAAATGCTGCCGCTGCTGCGGCGTGCATGCACAACGTCTACCTGGTTGTTATGTGCATTGGCTGTATCTGTAGTATTACCAATGTATGCTACTACATCTCCGGTTTCTGTTTCGATCACCAGTGCTGCTGCGTTATAAATATTATTTTCCTGTAGCTGGTGGCTGTTTCTGTTTACAATGCTTTGTACCTGTTGCTGAATATGTATGTCCACCGTGGAAACATATACCGCAGAAGTATTTTTAACCTGTTCTTTGCGGACAGTCTCAGTCAGGTGCGGGGCAAGGTCCGGTAATGGAAGCGGTTGTCCGGGCAGCTCTTCTTTTTTTGAAAGCGCACAGGTAATCGAATCGATGATGTTTGCTTCATATAATTTGTTGAGCAGCCGGTCACGTTTTTTTAATAAGAGTAAACGGTTTTTGCCCGGGTGTATGAGCGAAGGACTGTTGGGCAATACTGCCAGCGTTGCTGTTTCGGCCCATGAAAGCAAAGAAGAATTTCTGCCGTAATATTTCCAGGAGGCAGCTTCCAGGCCCACAACGTTTCCACCGAAAGGTGCATTGGCTGCATATAGTTCCAGGATTTCTTTTTTTGAATAACGGAGTTCGAGTCTGGTTGCTAAAATTATTTCAATGAATTTCTCTGCAAACGTACGGGCCTTGCCTTTTCGTGCAAGTCGTACCACCTGCATGCTGATGGTGCTGCCGCCGCTTACTACTTTATTTTTTTCAGTATTGATTTTAAATGCCCGCATTAAGGCGCATACATCCACACCGGGATGCGATCTGAAGCGTTTGTCTTCAAAACAGATAATAGCCGCCTGGAATTTTTCAGGTACTACTGTGTGATGCGGAAAGCGCCATTGTCCGTCGTTGGCAATACGCGCGCCCAACAGCGAGTGGTTTTTGTCAAGTACAACCGTTGATACCGGATCCCTGAATAGAGGATCCGGTAAACAGAAAACATAACCAAGGCATAAGGCTGTAAATAGTATAGAACCATGTATGCGGTGTTTTTTCAGAAATGCAAAGACCCGTTTCATAGATACTGAGGTGATGGCGTTACTTCGATCCACATACCGTGTTTATGAGCGTTAATGGAATGATCATACATGGCTTCAGAATATACAGTAGGTAAATAAA
>NZ_JBQCDF010000250.1:0-12814 GCF_051961495.1 Cytophaga sp.
GCTGATCTTTTAAAACTGCATTTGAAATTTTTATTTCACCAAAGGGTAATTCTTTTGCATATTTTGTTTCAAACAGGTCAATGGAAGAGATGCCGCAGATGCCTTTTTGCAAAGCAGTCCTGTTGCTATCGACACTATCGCCAATAGCACTGATCATACCTATTCCAGTGACAACAATTCTGCTCACGAGTTATTTGGTTCTGTTTTTCTCAATGAAGTCAACCATGGTATTGATATCTACCAGGATTTTGCGCCCTTCTTTTGGGTCGGTAATCTTGATGCCGTATTCTCTATCGAGTAATACAATCAATTCCAGTGAATCGATTGAGTCAAGGCCAAGGCCTTCACCGAATAGAGGTTCATCATCTTTAATATCTTCCGGTGTTACAGAGATGAGATTTAAAAACTTGATGATTTGTTCTTTCAGTTGATATTTAAGTTCAGGTGTTCCCATGGTATATATATTGTGTTCAGATCAGATTTTTCTTTTTAAGGCCCACAATCGTGATGCCCTGGATGATAATAATAAAGCCTATAATCGGTAATGCATTTTCAAGAATGTCGGTTAGAGAGCCGCGCTCAAGAAACAAACCGTAATAAGATTCAAGGCACCAGTAGAGTGGGGAGCATTTCATGATAACGGCAAAAGATTGCGGCATGGCAAAGGATGGTACCAGTATACCGCTGACAGCAGCTAAGATTACAATAGACACAGCGCCGAAACCATTTGCCTGTTCCTGTGTTTGTGCAAAGGTGCCTACACAGATCGCATAGCTGATGGCACACCAGCCGGAAAGCAGGGATATAACCAGCAAGCCGATCAGGTCTGCCGGTAAGTTTAGTTTAGGTAAGCCGATATGCGGGAATAGCCAGATCCCTAAAGAGAAAATTACAAACACTTGTGATAAGGTTACAACCAGAAAGGTGATTTGTTTGGAAAGCAAACCCACCAGATAATTGGTAGGCAACGTTTTTAGGCGGATGTAGCTGCCGCTTAATTTTTCTTTTACCACACTGCCGCCAAGGGAGATTACAATGAAGAACATGGCGAAAATAGTCCATGCGGGAACATTGTGCTGTGTAGCGTTTGGAATACTTTTGCTGCCGTCTTTTGCAGCAGGAATTTCTTCGATGGAAATATTTTTCTGCAGAATCTCCATTTGTAACGTTTCCGGCATAGGTTTTTCATTCAGTGTTACATACATGTGCTGCACTAATTTTTTTCCTTCAATGATCTGTACCGCGCTGGATAAGCCACCGTTAATGGATTGCAGAAACGATTGCTGCAGCACGGGATTGTACATACAGATAATGGAATTGATCTTTTTCGCTTCCTTCTTTTTTAAGGAGTCGGAAGATAAACCGAATTCCTGCAATGCCTTTGAAGAAAGCTCTATAGATTTTTCATTGATCGCGGATGAAAAATTTGCAGGGATAACAATAGCAACCAAGGCATCCTTTTCATGCATGGTTGTATTCAAGGCTTCCGTACTTAAGCTGTTTGAAACCTGTGTGATCTCAAACATGCCGATCTGCTTTAATGCTGAAATGAATTCAGCGCCTGTTTTCCCAGCATCTTTATTGCATACCAGCAAAGGAATTTTATTTTCATTCACCAATTCAAACGTACTGTTCTGGATGCTTGTTATTACAAGCACCAGAGCAATGGGCATAACGAACATAAGGATCAATCCAACCTTATCGCGGATAAGGAGTAAAGTGTCTTTACGTATGGTTGCCCAGAGTTTGAACATGATTTAATTTCTATATGCTTTACCGGTTAATTTTAAGAACAAAGATTCCAGGTCTGATTCTTTATACGCCCGGAGTAATTCGTTTGTATTGTCGCAGGCTAGTAATTTTCCATGGTCCATCAATGCAATGCGTATACACAGGTCTTCGGCTTCTGCCAGCTGGTGCGAAGTATAGACAAGCGTCATGCCTTGTTGATTTAACTCTTTTAAATATTCAATAACCGCATGGCGCGTTTGAATATCAACGCCAACGGTTGGTTCATCGAGGAAAAGGATTGCAGGTTTGTGCAGTACACCGATTGCAAGATTTACGCGGCGTTTCATTCCGCCCGAAAATGTTTTTACAGGTTTGGTTGCAACATCTTTTAAGCCCAGCACTTCCAGCAGCTCGTTCGTACGTTTGCCGATCTCTGCTTGATTAAGTCCGGCCCAGGCACCGAAGAAATGCAGGTTTTCACGCGGACTTAATTCTTCATACAAAGAAAAATCCTGAGGCACATAACCAAACAATTTCCGAATGGATTTATGCTGTACAGGTTGTCCATATAAATGCACCGTACCTTGCTGCGCATTCAGTAAGCCGGTCATCAGACTCAAGAGCGTAGATTTACCGGCACCATTCGGACCGAACAATCCAAACCGTTCGCCTTCCAGGATACGCAGGTTGAAGTCGTTGAAATACACGCCTGAGTTTTCTGTATAGTGAAAACTCAGGCGTGTAATTTCTATGGCAGGTCTTTTTACTTCTGCCATTTTACGGTACTTAATTCTTTGAAAGCTTTTTTCTCAAGTTCAGAAATCTCAACCAGGTAATCACCCATGAGATTGAAGTCTGCCTGTGAAGTTATACGTCCTTTATAAATGCCGGCGGCTTGTATAGCGGCGTTGCGCCACATGTCTCCGGATTGGGTAAATAGTTTCGAAATTTCAGGCAGGCGGTCATCATTATGAAAAGTATGTGCCTGTTGAAGAAATGCTCCATAGATAAAACGGAAACCGCCACCACCTGTACCGATCTCTTCCTGCATACGCACAAGTTGAGCCAGGTATAAGCCGGCTTTTTCGATGCCCAATTTATCTCTCCAGTTTTTGATTTTATTTCCTGTGTACTTGATACCGCTAACACCAGCGAAGCCTCCAGGTATATAGAGCATATCGCGGATGTTTCTTTTTACACCTGTTACAATTGCTTTGCGGATCTGATCGTCTGATACAGGTTTCGCTTGTTTCGGGAAATAGATCTGCCCCTTTGGTGCCAGCGCTCCTTTGGCAAAACGCACACGTTCCAGTTCATAGGAACTAAGTACATTGGTAGTTTCCATCACCGGATCGCTGATGTGATAATTGTCGCCTTCTTTGCCGAACACAATAAGGTTGTGTGCATTGAAGTGGAATCTATATTCTTTCGGGAAGTAGCTTAGAAAATATACGCCTACCTGGCACCCAACCGGCTGGCCGGTTTTAATGCACTCATCCAGGAATTGCTGCGCCTTAGCTGGTGAAATGAATGTTTTACGCACCACATCAATACCCAGTGATTGAGCAGTACGTTTGAAAATCAAACCCGGCATGGTACGGAATGCAATGGCAGGACCGTTGTTGATTTTCATCAAGGGTATATAAATAAAAAATAAACCTGAGCCAATGCCAAATGCAAGAGGCTCGGTAATTTGAGAAACACCAACATTGCGGAGCAGATTGGTGGTAACACCATTCTCGCAATGGGCAGCTTGCAGGTGGTTGAATGTATCAGCCATGAGTAGTAATATCTTTAAGTTGGCTCACAGAAACTTCAAAAAGTTCAGCATATTTTTTTAATTTATTTTCTGAAAGCTTATTGAACACAGCCGGTTTGAAATGTCTTTTGATGGTCCATTTCCAGAATCCGGTATAAGCAGACACAATGCTCAGATCCATTACTCTGAGTTCGATGTAATAAGGGATAGGACTTACTTCGCCTTTCAATACCTTTTCTTTAGCGGAAGCAACTTTTTTTTCGATATCATCCCAGGTGATTCCGAGAGCTGCAGCTTTTACTTCCCAGCCTCTGCTCAACTGCGTTACATAATTGCCGGATTCATCCACGGCATAGCACACTTCTTTTGTAAACTTATCCAACACACTCGGGTCTTGTGGTATTTCGTCTTTTTTCATGTGCTTCTGATTTTAAAAGTATAAAATGAGAATTCGTTTTAGCAAACGGTAAGCATAGCGAAAACATAAGAGAAGCGAGAACTCTCAGGAACCAGTAAAAGTATTTTTTCGTCCTTCTTTAATTTTCCGCTGTTAAATAATTCATCGACCATTAAATAAATGGAACCGGCGCCGACATTGCCGACCGTGGAAAGATTGGTGAACCACTTTTCTTCCGGGATGGCCATGCCATTTTCAGCCAGCTTATCTGCAATTTTGTTTTTGAAAAATTCACTGGACATGTGCGGAAGGAAATGGGTGATTTCATTTACCGACTGTCCGTGTTTATCTAGCGATGCTTTTAATTTATCATAGCCAAACTCAATGATATGTTTACTCAGAAGTTTCACATCCTGTTTAATGCTGAGTATTGATTTAGATACAACCTCTTCCGGTGTATAATCCATATAGCTTTTCAGTGTTCCGTCTTCGAGTTTGTCGCTGGCCATGTACATGCAGGCTTCTACCTGGTGTGCATAGGAAACAGCTTCCATCCAGTCGATACGCAGACTTAATCCATCGGTATTCGGTTTGTCTGATAGCAGGAATGCTCCGGCGCCATCTGACAGCATCCAGCGAAGAAATTCTTTTTCAAAGCTGATGCTTGGATTTTCTTCCAGTTCCAGTAATTTCTGAACTTCGTCTTCAAATGTATCAGAGCGTAAGATTCTGGATAAGCGTTCAGATGCTGAAGCTACTGCTGTAGATACTTCACCGGAACGAACAGATAGAAATGCATATTTCAATGCATGCATGCCTGCGCAGCATACACCCGATGGCGATACGACTTCTATGGCATTTGTTTCAGGAAGCCAGCCGTGCACCATAACCGCGTGTGAAGGCATCATCTGGTCGGGACTGGACGTACCACAGCTTAAGAGTTCAATGCTTTTTAAGCCATCAGCCTTATCGTTGAATAATTTACGGATGGCCAGTGAAGCCATCTGTGCATTGGTATGAGTTGCTGTACCATCTTTTTGTATAGCATAGAAACGACGTTTAATACCGTTATTTCTAAGTACAATACGTTTTGATTTAGAATTCTTTTCATTGATCAGGCCAAGATATTCTTCCATTTCATCATTTGAAATCGGATCATTTGGAAAAAAACTCGCCGTCTTTGTAATATATACTTGTTTCGCTGACATCCTCAACTGTGTTAATTCAATCCCTGGTAATGTTGTTTCTTTTTGTTGATCTGTTTTTTCAAAAAGGGTTTAAATAAAATTTCATTGACACCTACTACGATTGGAGCTACAATAAATAATGCAATCAATAAATAATATTTAAAACCCGTTACCCAGGGTTTTCTGTTTTGTTTTGTAATAATCAGATTTGCCCAGATAGAAAACAGACGGCCCGCTCTTTGTTCAATAAACATAAGATTTGGTTTTATTTCCACTGCTTTTTGTGCAATCAGGGTATTCTGTAATCCATTCCAGTCATTCTTATTCAGGTATTCCAACACCGTCTTACCAAATACAGAAGCCGACTGAATGTCCTGATCCGAAACTCCGGGTTTGGGAAATACAGATAAATATCGCTCTTTTTTTCCACTTAACATCCAGTAAAGAATACTTACTGCGCTCAGGTGATTGTTGTGCTTGTCGATTAATGCTATATTTCCAACCAATTGGGCATCAATTGATTTAAGGATTTTTTTTATTTTTTCCTGGGCATTCAGCCACATATTCCGCGCACCGATCAGCGTTATTACAGGCGTATTTTTCATTACTGCCTGAACAGATGAATTTTGTAAAATCGATGTGGCTGGAATACTTGGCGACAAGTACCAGGGTTGATATGCGAAAATGATCAGATCATAAGCAGTACGTTTCAGTGTGAAAGCTTTTAATTCTGCAGGAATTCCCAAAACACTTTCAGGCATAGTGTCAAAGAAACGATCGGATGTCCAGGGAAAGACATGTTCATTTTTTAACTCTACAGCTACTTTTTCAATGGTTATACCTGGAGCATGAGCCAAAGGTTGAATGAAATTATCAACGATCTGGCCTAACTGGCCGGTTTGAGTATAATAAATTACTAAAATATTTTTTTCCATCTGGCAATACTATTACGGGAACATATCAGGTGTAAGGACAGAAGATGTTTTACTGTAATTTTTGACAGCTTCTTTAACAACAGCCGGAAGAGTCTTGTAATTGGTTGTAATGAAAGATTTATCTTCGGTTATGTTTTTATTGTATCCCAGAAACTTCGGAGCTTTCTCCTGGATCATCAGCCTTAAAAAACGATACTCTGTATTATCCGGGGCGCTCTTGATTGCATGCTCTAATTTGGCATTCCCTTCTTTAAATACAGACAATTTATCTTTAGGATTACCTATTATATCCGCTTTCTTCATTAGCAGAGCGCCTTCAAAAGCTTCCTTTTCATTAAAATCTGAACGCTGAATGGTTTTCAGTTCTGCTGAAATAAGAGCTAAGTCATTTTTTGAAAAAATTTTATAGAAATTTTCCTTATCATATACAGCAATAGATTGACCGGATATTATTCCAGCAAAGATATTGAGCAAAACGCATATGGATAGTGAAATAGAAGTCATTTCTAAAATCATTCAATATCAAAGATAAAGAATACAGCGCCTTTCTACAACACAATCAGAAATAATAAAAGCGCCTTTTAAAATCACGCCAAGAGTTGCGGGAGCTAAATTAATTTTGATGATACAAAGAAGGCCAGTGTTGAATCGGAAATTTTTGAAAGAGAGATATCGCCATGAAGTTTATCCATAATACGGCGGCAAATATAGGGCTCACTGGATAGATTATATAAAAAACCCAGATCTTTCTGATAAGGAGAGAAGAATACAGGAATATATTTTTTATCCATGAATTTCGCCTCAAAACTGAATGTAAAAACAAATACATCATCAATGATGTCTATTTTCAAATGTGGTACAACCGAAGCATTCAAACGTAATTTTTCGAAGATCTGGTTCAGGTTTTCCATGCCAATGGTAAGCATTTCCACATCTGCTTTAGAATTATATTTTGAAATATCGGATACATTTAGCTCAATATCTGATCTTTTAAAAAAATCAACTACAAACTGATATAGGTTGACCGGAGATAAGGTAATTAAATGCTGATTAATCTTAAAAACCTGTGAAGTAATTGATAGTTCTTTGTCTAATTGCTGAGCACTTTCGTTGGTGAGCTGGATAAGTTCCTTTAATTTTTCGGGATTGTTTTCAAGAATGCTCAGATTATACAGACCCATGATGGAACGGATGGGGCCCTGTAAGTTGTGTGAAGAGCGGTAAATAAATGTTTCAAGGTTTGTCTGTGCATTTTCAATGATTTTATTTTTTTTAATGATCCTGTTATGCATGGATATTAAATAATTTTCTTTCGTAATGTTTTCTTCGATGTACGAATAAAACAAATACAGGCTTACCAGTATGGATAACAGTACATTGATATTGCCCATAAATGCTAGGGATTTTTCAGAAAGCGGCACGATTATATAATCATTCCAGTTGCAGAATTGAGTGATGATAATGGACAAACCTATGTGTAAATTGTTAGCAATCAGAAATACTTTTTTTCGCGTGTCGATGATTAACAGAAGCGCGATGTATTCAGCGATGTAAAAATAGTAATTACCGGATCCGTTGCCGTAATATATATTCCCGACCAATATGGTAAAGGTTGTGTATAGCAATAAAAAACTACCTGCCAGATCGGTATACTTTTTTCTTATATAGATACAGAAAATTAAAACGGGTGAGAAAGCAAATACCACATATACTGAATTTGTATTGCCAACCATGATATCAGGAATACCGCTGATCAGGATGGTTATCAATAAAATAATTGAGTATTGTTTAATTCGTGTTTCCCGCCTGTTTTTTTCTAGGGTGTAAAAGATATTCATTTTACCTGGAGAGGAGTATTATATTCATGTTGAGTAAGATAATTTTAATGATATTTCAGTCAAAATCAAATGGAATTTTGTAATCTTTTCCCCGGAAGGGTCTTATATCCCTTATTAGGAGGGTATTTCAGACTTTTTCAGCAAAAACTCTTTTGGGAAATCTTCGTATACAAGCAGGATATTGATTTATACAAAAAGCTCCATGAAATTAATTTTATTCAGTCTCCTGACATGTTTAGGTTTTGGAATTTCTGAAGATGTATACATATACCAGGTAGCTTGCGACAACGCTCAATGGGTGCAGGGAAAAAAGATCTGCAGTATCTATAAGGAAGATGTTTTTTTATCTGTTCAAAGTGAGACGGATTATCAGCAGTATACAGTTTTTCGGTTGAAAGCCCAGAATATTGCAAAGGATACCGTTGATGTGAATCCGGCTGAAATGGTACTGTTCCGCACTTATGAAGATGGAAAAACAGACAGTGTCAATGTATTAAATCCCGAGGCAGAGATTGAAAAGAAAAACAGAGAGATTGCTTATTGTGAGGAAGAAATCAAGACGCTAAACAAAACCCGTAATACGCAAAACGAAGTTGTATCTGTATACAATACGTTGCCAGCGATTAAGATCGGAAAGAAAAGTCCGGTTAGTTCAAGTGGCAGCCAGGTAAGCAACGCGGTTTACCAGGAAAAGATTAAAACCCTCACCAACAGGCTGGTTGAAGCTAAACAGGACAAACAATACTGGGAATCAGAAGCATTGCTTGCTACATCTGTTTATCCATTAAATTTTATCGATAACAAAATTTATATGTCTATGAATCATTGCAAAAGCGCTGTGCTTAAAGTGGTGGTTGATGAACGAGTGTTTGAGTTTCCCATTATCTACGAGAAATTATAAGAATGAATGTTTTGCTGCAAAGAAGTGTTATATTGAGTAAGCAAGTCAGCTTCTTATATGGATCCCAAGGATAGTTCCCAGGAAAATTTTATCATCAATTCAACACCCGAAATCCAGGCTGAACAGAATCTGGGTTGGGTCACTAAAATATATAATGCTTTCCCGGCATTCAAGAGCGTAAACTATAAACTTTATTTTTCAGGACAGCTGATATCCATGATTGGTACGTGGATGCAGATCGTTGCTCAAAGCTGGCTGGTGCTGCAGTTAACAACATCCCCTTTATTGATTGGTTTGGTAATGGCACTTTCTACACTGCCAACCTTGTTGTTTACCTTGTGGGGCGGAGTTGTGGTAGACCATTTTCCCAAAAAGAATATTCTTTTTTTTACTCAGATCTGTGCCATGAGTCTGGCGTTTATACTGGGCATATTGACTGTGTTTGAGTGGGTCACGATCTGGGAGATTTGCGCAATTGCTTTTTTGCTGGGAACCGTTAACGCAATTGATGCGCCTGCACGACAGGCGTTTGTATCCGACCTGGTAACCAAGGAACAACTGCCATCGGCTATTGCCCTGAACTCCGGCGTTTTTAATACGGCACGTGTGTTAGGCCCAACCATTGCAGGTGTGCTGATTGCGGTGATTGGTACCGGCGGTGCATTTCTGATCAATGCATGCACTTACATCGCTGTGATTCTTGCATTAAAAAAAATGAAAACGGCTGCAGCTGTGCCTGCGCCAAAACGTAATCCGATTCAAGCAATTAAAGAAGGCATTGCTTATTCATTTACACACCCGATTATACGCACCTTGTTTGTGGTTATCGGGATTGTATCGATTTTCGGCTGGTCCTATACAACTGTTTTACCGATTATCGCGAAAAATGATTTTCATGTAGATGCCGCCGGACTTGGATATTTATATGCCGCTTCGGGCTTGGGTTCTTTGTTTGCAGCTGTTATAGTAGGATTATTTTCAAAAAAAGTTTCTCCGTTATATTTCATCGTTGGGGGAACAATGGTGTTTTCTGTAAGTATTTTTCTATTCAGCTTTTCGGAAAATATTCATACTGCAGCGCTACTGCTTTTCTTTAGCGGCCTGGGTTTGCTCGCATTCGCATCGCAGTCAAATACTACGATTCAGACGTTAGTGAAAAGTGAATTCAGAGGACGGGTAATGAGTATTTATGTGCTCATGTTTATTGGGCTGACCCCTTTGGGTAATTTTCAGATCGGTTTAATTTCCGAACACATGGGAACGGCATTTGCGCTACAGGCAGGTTCAGTAGTAGTTTTTCTGGCCGGATTATCAATTTTTTTCCTGAAAAACCGAATCCTGGAGAGATATCAGGGTTACAAAAAAGAAAATCATTTCTAATTGGTTTTGACGTTCGAACACGGAAAAGTGCGTTTCCGGTTCAAAAAAGCGAATTTTTATAAATATGAAAATTCAAATAAAAAATATTCATTATATTATTTTTCCAATTAAAATGTAATATTTATTATTGTAATAATTATATAAATAATTCTATAAAATGGATGTAACGCCCTTCACTTCATTTTATGGAATTGTCTCAACTAACCAAAAAAACTCCTCCCATGAAAAGAAACCTTCTCTTCAGAATTGTTTCTGCTTTACTAATGATTATTGCATTAAGTAACCAGGTAAATGCGCAGACACAACCTTTTCCGGCTAATAAAACATATGCTTATGGAATTATGCCAGGTAATAAGAACAGTCAGGATGCCATGAATAATTACAATACGTGGAAGACAAATTTTGTGGAAGCATGTTCGAATGGCAGATACAGGGTGAAATTTGATAACCGCAGCCAGACTGTATCCGAAGGAATTGGCTATGGGATGCTGTTATCAGCATATGCAGGCGACAAAACACTCTTTGATGGCTTATGGAATTATTATAAGGACAACCGCAATGGCAATGGCGTTATGAACTGGAAAATCAACGGTTGCAGCGGTACTGCCGGTTCGAATGGAGCTACCGATGCGGAACTGGATGCGGCTATGGCGCTTATTGTAGCAGATTATCAGTGGGGGACAACAGGTTCCATTAATTACAAGAATGATGCTAAAGCATTGATTACTGCTATTAAAAATTTTGAAATCGAAGGCGGTTCGTATGTAGTAAAACCAGGTGATCAGTTTGGCGGAAGTTCAATAACCAATCCTTCTTATTTTGCACCAGGTTATTTCAGGACATTTGCTACCTACATGAACGACAACTTCTGGAATAATGTAGCCGATAAATGTTATGTAGTTATCAATAATAATCTTAGTGTGAATAATGCTGTCGGTGGTCTGGTATCAGATTGGTGTACATCCTCAGGAAGCTATTCAAGTGCTGCAGGAGGCTATGCGAATGGCGGCAGAAATTATTCCTATGATGCAGCCCGCACTCCGTGGAGAATTGCTGTAGATTATGTTTGGTATGGCAATACAAGTGCAAAAACGTATTCAAAAAAATCTTCAGATTTTGTACGGGTAAATTTGGGCGGCTCTCAAAATGTTAAAGACGGTTATAGCCAAAATGGATCAAATACCAGTTCATATCACAACAGTACTTTCGTAGGCGCCTTTGCTTCTGCTGCCATGGGCGGGGATAATCAATCGCACCTGGATAATTCATATGCAGATTTAAAGGGATTAAATGATGCAGGTTCTTATTTCAACCAAACGTTAAAAACACTTTATTTATTCTTATTGACCGGGAATTTTTATTTGCCGGGTTCAGCTCCGGTAACACCACCGGTTGATGTCGTGCAGGCACCATTTGGTACAGCGCCTTATGCCATACCAGGAAAAATTGAAGCAGAGAATTATGACTTGGGCGGTACGCTTGCATACAGCGATGCTTCCGTAGGAAATGAAGGCAATCAATACCGGTCAGACGATGTAGATATCGAAGCTAGTACGGATGCAGGTGGCGGATACAATATCGCTTATACCGCTGCCGGTGAATGGGTAGAATATACGGTGAATGTAACCGCTGCCGGAAAGTATGATTTTAGTGTACGCGTTGCTGCAACGGCAACAGGAAAATCCATGCACATAGAGATGGATGGTGTCAATATTACCGGCTCGATTACGATTCCGAATACAGGTGGCTGGCAGACCTGGCAAACCGTTACAGTTCCAAATGTTACACTCACGGCAGGGCAAAAAATAATGCGTGTTGTTATGGATACCGATGGTTTTAATTTAAACTACATCAACACAACAGCATCTGTTGTTACGCCTGTAAATATAGTACCAACCGTTTCTTTAACAGCGCCAACAAACAATGCCACTTATACAGCACCGGCTTCGGTAACCATAACTGCGAACGCTGCCGACACAGACGGCACGGTTTCAAAAGTGGAATTCTATAATGGTTCAACCTTATTAATTACAGATGCAAGCGCACCGTATTCTTACAGCTGGACAAATGTTGCTGCCGGCACATACGTGCTAACAGCAAAAGCAACAGATAACGCGGGTGCAGTAACCACATCAGCCGCGGTAACAGTAACCGTGACTGCGGTGGTGCCTGTAAATATAGCGCCAACCGTTACTTTAACCGCACCGACCAATAATGCTACTTATACAGCACCGGCTTCGGTAGCATTGATTGCTAGTGCAGCGGATGCTGACGGTACAATTTCAAAAGTTGAGTTTTACAATGGGGGTGTTTTGATTCCCTCCTCAACAAATGCAGAGGCACCATACGATTATACCATTACAGGTTTGACTGCCGGAACATATGTGTTCACGGCTAAAGCAACGGACAACGCCGGCGCGGTAACCACATCAGCAACGGTAACGGTAACCGTGACTGCGGTAGTACCTGTAAATATAGCGCCAACCGTTTCTTTAACAGCGCCGACCAATAATGCTACTTATACAGCACCGGCTTCGGTAACATTGATTGCAAGTGCAGCGGATGCTGATGGTACAATTTCAAAAGTTGAGTTTTACAATGGGGGTGTTTTGATTCCTTCTTCAACAAATGCAGAGGCACCATACGATTATACCATTACAGGTTTGACTGCCGGAACATATGTGTT
>NZ_JBQCDF010000251.1:0-23016 GCF_051961495.1 Cytophaga sp.
CTATATAATTCATAGCATTCAGACAGCCACCGATACTGTAATACCGGTATTTTTTAAAGCTTTGCTGAGCCATACAGCCTGTACCAATGCATATCAGAAAAATAACGAAGAATAATCTTTTAAATTGCTTCATATAAAACACTATTACCAATAATTTAATTTGCGCCTGCCAAATTTTAACAAAAGTACTTCAATATAAGACTATTCTTTCAAAAAATATCAATTTCGGGCGTCTAAGCCCCAATTCAATTTACTCCGGAGCGTTTTATAATAATTATAGTTTTTTAATTCTATAAGTTGAATCTTAAAATCTTCTTTTTTAATTGAAAGCTTAATGCTTGAGGAAACGATTTCATACCTTGAATCTAACGAAATAAGGAAATTTTGGTTCCTGCCTTCTATTTCAAAAGAAATATGAGAATTGTCAGGAACAATCATTGGCCTTACATTGAGATTATGCGGACTGATTGGTGTTATAATGAAATTTTCAGTTTTGGGATGCACCAATGGACCACCGCAGCTTAAGGAATAGCCTGTTGAACCGGTAGGTGTAGAAACAAGCAGGCCGTCTGCCCAGTAGGAATTCAGGAATTCCCCGTCAATATAGGTATGAACGGTGATCATGGATGAAGAATCCCGCTTGGTGAGCGCGAATTCGTTCATGGCAAAGTTCAGGTCTCCGAACAAATTCTCTTCTGAAATCAGCTTAATAAGAGTGCGTTCAGAAATTTTATAGCTGCCGGAAATAAGCTGGTCAATAGAACCTTCAAGCTCTTCACGGGGAGTTGTAGCCAAAAAACCTAAACGGCCTGTATTGATACCTACGAGAGGAATATTTTTTTTACCAATAAACGTTGCAGACTCCAGCAATGTACCGTCCCCTCCAATGCTGAGCATTAGTTGAGGCTTATCAAGATCTTCTTTTGTTTTAAAAACGGAATAAAGAGAAGGTAATGATATGCGGCAACTTTGCAGATATGCAACAAACTCTTCATGAATGATTAAATGAATTTCTTTTTTTTGAAGATAGTTCAGCAAGTGCTGCACATACGGGATGTTATCTTCTTTAAAAGGTCGGCCGTGCAAAGCAAACATCATAACACAATATGTTTAGATGTTCAGGTATTTAAACAGCATATCCAGGCGGTCTTTGTCGTAATTCTCAACATCTGTTTCCTGGAACTGCGCAATGATGCGGTAATCATATCTTTCCAGCGTTGCAATAACACGGGTAAGATCCACACGGTTGAGTTTTAACGTAACCTTCAGATAATTTTGTTCTTTTGAATCATTCGTTACAAACACACTTAAAATTTTTGTGTCATTTGCTTCTATGAGCCTTGAGATCTGAGCTAATGAATAATCAATTTCTTTAATTGCCAGAACAAGGATTCCGCCCGGGCCCTGGCTGGCAAACATCTGCGCAATGGCAGCGGATGTTTCATTCACAGAAATAACACCCAGGTATTCGTTGGAATTGCCAAGTACCGGAATCAGTTCCAGATGGTTTTGAGAAGCAAGGTTGATGACGTCATAATAATGCGACGAAGCTCTCACCGCTACATCCTGGAAAGACAGACGGTAGTCAGAAATAGGCAGATCCGGATTATTTTTTTCTAAAATACTTTCTTCATCAATAATTCCTTTGAACGTTTGCTCATCAATTACAGCTAGCTGTCTTAAATGGAATACCTCCATCCAGTTCAAAGCTGTCTGACTGCTGTCATTCAGTTTCAACGGAGGTATCATTTGGTTGATGAGTTCTTCAGCTAACATTGGCAGTAGCGTGTTTAGTGATGAAATGTTCAAAGATTGAATTGAATTTTTCAGGCTGTTCCATCATTGGAGCATGGCCACATTTGTCAATAAAATACAATTCAGAATTCTTAACCAGTAAATTAAATTCATGTGCTACCAACGCCGGAGTGATAGTATCGTTTAAGCCCCAGATCAACAGTGTAGGCTTATTTATTTTATGCAGATCACTTGCAATATTATGTCTCTGTGCAGATTTGGCAATTGCAATAATGCGCATGCACTTAGGAATATCGCTGCAGATCTGATATACTTCATCGACTAAATCTTTGGTCGCTGTTTCAGGATAGTAGAAGGTGTATTCAACACGTTCCTTGATATACGCGTAGTTCCCGCGCTTAGGGAAAGAGCCGCCCATGCCGTTTTCAAACAATCCTGAACTACCTGTAAGCGTAATTGTTTTAATCTTGGATTGATTCTTTAATGCATACAGAAGGCCTACATGACCTCCTAACGAATTGCCGATGATATTCAGATCGGTTAGCTTTTTATACTCAACAAACTTTTCTACGAAAGCTACCAAACCTTCCAGCCCAGCCGATTTGATCGGCATTTCATATATCGGTAACATGGGTATCAGCACACGGTAATTTTTACTGAAATACGTAACCAGTTTTTCCCAATTACTTAATGCGCCAAACAATCCATGAAGAAGCAATAATACCTCTCCTTCACCTTCTTCAACAAATTTGAAGTCGCCTTCTTTTTTAATTTTCAACTCCATAAACTCAACCGATACGCACTGTACAAGTACTAACGTGCAATCTAAAACAAAGTTCTCAATAAACCATATTCTGTTCAATCATGCCATTTTGTTTAAGAACGAATAAGTTCCTCAACTTTGTGCATGATATCCTGAAAAGGAATTATTTGGCCTAACAATTTTATAACACTCGGAGAATATTCTGTTAACCAATTATATATGAATGATTCATCTGTATATGAATTGGGAAATTTTAAGCCGGATTTTTCTAAAAGCCATAAAATACAGCTTAATCCAAAGGCTGCTTTTAATATTCCCACAAGTGCTCCTGCGTATTGATCAACACTGCCCAGCAGTGTTTGATGCAAAACTGTTGTAAGGAATTTACCCAATAGGATAATTAAAATCAATACCCCGATAAAGATCACAATGAAACTTACAACCGGCAAAACGCTTTCATGTAAGCCGAACCATTCCTTTAATTTGACGATTCCCAGCTGACATAGGTTGAAAGCCGTAATAACAGCAATAATAAAGGCGATAAAGGTTATGATCTGAATCAATAAACCGGTTTGATAACCCTTATAACCTCCGTAAGCCATTATGAGGATTAATATGATATCAATTATTTCCAATATACTATGCGATCGATGCCAATACCTTTTTTACTGCTTCAGAAACAGCTTTGCCTTCAGCCTTTCCCGCAAGTTCTTTTGATGCTACGCCCATTACTTTACCCATATCGGCAGGGCCTTTCGCACCAACCTGCGCAACTATTTCTTTTACAGCTGATTCAATCTCATCAGCCGATAACTGTTTAGGCATAAAGCGTTCAATCACCGCTATTTCCTGCAATTCTTTTTCTTCCAGGTCTTTTCTGCCCTGCTGTGCAAAGATGTCGGCAGACTCTTTACGCTGCTTATAAGCCTTTGCAAGGATTTTAGATTCCTGGTCTGCAGATAATTCTCCGGAAGCGCCTTTTTCTGTTTCAGCAAGTAAAATCATAGACTTAAGAGCTCTTAATCCTCTCAAATCATCTGCATTACGTGCCAACATGGCTTTTTTTATTTCTGATTCAATTGTTGCTTTTAAACTCATAGGTCTTTTGTACTTTTGTCTGTTAGTTAGACAAAAATATAAATTGAAGGACAGACTGCAAGCACATGACTCGATTAAGTGTAAATATTAATAAAATAGCTACTATACGAAATGCCAGAGGCGGCAATAATCCGGATCTGATAAAGGCAGCGCTGGACTGCGAACGTTTTGGGGCTGAAGGCATAACTATCCATCCGCGTCCGGATGAGCGCCACATCCGCTACCAGGACGCCTATGATCTTAAAAAGGTATTAACTACTGAATTCAATATAGAAGGTAATCCGGAAGGTAAATTTATAACACTGGTTGAAAATGTAAAGCCTCACCAGGTAACGCTTGTGCCGGATGCCATTGATGCCATTACTTCGAACGCCGGTTGGGATACAGTTAAACATCAATCTTTTTTGAAGGAAATGTGTGACCATTTTAAAAAGCTTGGCATACGTGTTTCCATCTTTGTTGATCCGCAAGCAAGCTATGTGGAAGGTGCAGCCAAAGCTGGTGCAGACAGGGTTGAATTGTATACAGAACCTTATGCTACAGCTTTTCATGCAGATAAAGTAGCAGCTATCAAAGATTATATTGAAGCTGCGCGTGTTGCTAAATCACTGGGATTGGGAGTAAATGCAGGACATGATCTGGATCTGTTCAATTTAAATTATCTGAAAACCACCATCCCAGATCTGGATGAAGTTTCCATTGGGCATGCACTTATTTGTGATGCCCTGTATTACGGGTTGGAAAATACCATACAATTGTATTTGAGAGAATTAAAAAAGTAATACATGAAATTGTTTTATAGAGAAAGCGGGGAAGGGCGCCCGTTGATAATTTTACACGGATTATTCGGTTCATCGGATAACTGGATGAGTGTTACAAAAGAACTTGCGCTGAAATACAAGGTATATGTGCTGGATGCCAGAAACCACGGGCAGTCGCCACATTCAGAAACCCATACGTATGAGACAATGGCAGCGGATTTAAAAGAATTCATTGCAGATCACAACATTGAAAGACCAGTATTGATCGGGCATTCCATGGGGGGTAAAACCATTATGCGTTTTGCAGCAGATTATAAAGATATAGCTGAAAAGCTGGTCGTGGTTGATATTTCACCAAGATTCTATGGCCGTCATCACCAGGCGATTTTAGCAGGGTTTAATGCTATAAATCTTGAAACGCTGCAATCAAGAAATGAAGCAGATGCCATCCTGAGTCAGTATGTCGGAGATATGGGGGTACGAATGTTTTTGCTGAAAAGTCTGTATCGCAATAGTGAAGGTAAGTTTCAATGGCGGATCAATCTTCGGGTTTTAGATGAACAAATTGATAATATCGGCGAGGCTTTGCCGGACCAGGCGCATATTGATATTCCAACACTTTTCATTCGTGGTAGCCAAAGCGGTTATATTGAAGACAAGGATGTTGCTGTGATAGAAAAACATTTTTCACAGTATATATTAGTAACTGTAATGGATGCAAGCCATTTTGTACATGCTGAAAAACCTAAAGAAGTAATTGCATTGATTGAAAATTTTATTGAACGGTAAGCGATGCTCCGTCCGGATAAACATATGGCAGCACAGAACAATAAAATACAAACGGTTTATCTGATTCCGAACGAACTGGCGGAAGATACCGCAGAAGCATATATACCTGAGGTTGTAAAGAACAAGCTGCTGTCACTACGGGTTATCTTTTGCGAAGATGCGCGTACCACCAGACGCTTTATCGGAAAATTATTAAGAGGTAAAGTTTCCGTTGAAGAATATATATTATTCGAACTGACCAAATCAACGACCGAACAGGAACTGTCTGAGCAGATCAGCCAGATCCAGGGTACTTGCGATGTCGGTATTATCAGTGATGCGGGTTGCCCGGGTATTGCAGATCCAGGTGCACTGCTGGTGGCATGGGCGCATAAACAACAGGTTAAAGTTGTACCGCTGCCCGGACCTTCTTCTATTTTGCTGACTGTAATGGCTTCCGGACTCAATGGACAATCATTTGCATTCAACGGGTATCTTCCGATTGATAAAGCTGAACGCAAGAAGCGCATAAAAGAACTGGAGCGCATCAGTAAAGTATCAAACCAGACGCAGCTTTTCATAGAAACACCTTATCGAAATGATAAGCTGCTGGATGATCTGATTGATGTTTGCGACAAAAATACACTGTTGACCATATCTGCAGATCTTACAGGAGCAACCGAACAGATCATAACCAAACCCGTATTCAAATGGAAAAAAGGAGAGCTTGTGTTAGGTAAGCGGCCTACGATGTTCGGCTTTTTGGCGGTGTAAAAAAATATTTCTGATTTATAAACTTTTAGCGTATTTTTGAACAATTGTACAAACCCAAAAAAATAAATTAACAAATTAATATATGCCTTATTTATTTACATCAGAATCTGTTTCTGAAGGTCACCCGGACAAAGTTGCAGATCAAATCTCAGATGCACTTATCGATCATTTTTTAGCGTTTGATCCCAATGCAAAGGTTGCTTGTGAAACGTTGGTAACTACAGGTCAAGTAGTATTGGCTGGTGAAGTAAAGTCAAAAGCATATTTAGATGTTCAGGAAATTGCACGTGAAGTGATCCGTAAGATCGGCTACACAAAGTCTGAATATATGTTTGAAGCAAACTCTTGTGGTATCTTCTCTGCTATTCATGAGCAGTCTGCAGATATCAACCAGGGTGTAGACCGTAAGAAGAAAGAAGAACAAGGTGCTGGCGATCAGGGAATGATGTTTGGTTATGCAACCAACGAAACCAATGATTACATGCCATTAGCGCTTGATCTTGCACATAAAATTTTAATTGAACTTGCTGCGCTTCGTCGTGAAGGCAAGCAGATCAAATATCTTCGTCCGGATGCTAAATCTCAGGTAACACTTGAGTATGATGACAACAACCGTCCGGTTCGTATTGATGCAATCGTACTTTCTACGCAGCACGATGATTTCGATACAGAAGAAAAAATGCATAAGAAAATTGAAAAAGATGTCATTTCAATTCTTATCCCGCGCATCATTTCTAAATATCCGAAGTACAAAAAATTCTTTGACGGAAAAACAAAGATCAAATATCATATCAACCCTACAGGTAAATTTGTAATCGGTGGTCCGCACGGAGATACCGGTTTAACAGGAAGAAAGATCATTGTAGATACATACGGCGGTAAAGGCGCACACGGTGGTGGCGCATTCTCTGGTAAAGATCCGTCTAAAGTTGACCGTTCTGCTGCATATGCTACAAGACACATTGCAAAAAACCTGGTTGCGGCTGGCCTTTGCGATGAAGTATTGGTTCAGGTATCTTATGCAATTGGTGTTGCTAAGCCAATGGGTATTTATGTAAACACATACGGTACAGCGAAAGTGAAAAAGAACGACGGTGAAATTGCCAGAATCGTTGAGAAGTTATTCGACATGCGCCCTTATGCGATCGAACAGCGTCTGCAATTACGTAATCCTATTTACAGCGAAACTGCAGCGTATGGCCACATGGGTCGTAAGCCGGAAACTGTTACAAAGTCATTCAAGAGCAATGATGGTAAAATCATCAAGAAGAAAGTAGAACTATTTACGTGGGAAAAATTAGACTACGTAGATAAAGTAAGAAAAGCTTTTGGTATCAAATGATATAAAATTAGAGCACAAAAAAGCGTCCTGATTATTATCGGGACGCTTTTTATTTTAGTGGCTAAGCAATTTTTCCTTCAGCTTCGAAAGCTGATTTTTCAATATGTCGTAAGAAACATCAATGGCTTCTTCAAACGTGCTGCGCTGTTCTTTTACAACAATCGAGTTGCCCGGCATATTTAATTTGATATTCACTACTTTGTTTCCTTTCGTGTCGTTGGTATCAAGCTTTAAGAATACTTCTCCGTCAATGATTTAATCATTGAACGTTTCCAGCTTGTCAAGTTTTTTCTGTAAGAAATCTAACAATTTAATGTCTGCATCGAAGTGGATGGATTGAACTTGTAGTTTCATAATTCTAAAAGTTTAAAGTGTGAATACTAAGATTTCGGGTGGGCTTGTTCGAATATTGATTTTAATTTATCAATGCTGTTGTGTGTATAAACCTGAGTTGCAGCCAAACTTGTATGGCCCAGCAAATCTTTGATCGCATTCAGATCAGCACCTTTGTTTAGAAGATGTGTTGCGAATGTATGACGCAAAACGTGCGGACTTCTTTTATCTACTGTTGTAACCTGATCTAAATAATGTCGCACTAACCGGTAGATAAACATTGGATATACTTGCTCCCCATTATTAGTAACGACAAAAAAATCTGTATTGTTACTGAAAGATTCAGATTTCTTTTTTTGAATATATTGTTTAGCCAGCTCAACAAATGTCTCGTGAATAGGAATGATGCGTTCTTTATTCCCCTTACCCAATACTTTAATGGTTTTCTGGAAAAAGTTGATGTCGTTATTTCGCAGACCAATAAGCTCCGAAAGACGGATGCCCGTACCGTACAGCAATTCAAGCACAATCTTGTCGCGTATACCTGCAAAAGAATCTTCAAATTCTATTTTATTACCCAAAAGATCCTTTATTTCATCCAGCAAATTGATCATGTTATCTTCTTCAACAAAAACAGGCAGAGACTTTTTAACTTTCAAGGCCTTTATTTTCAATGTCGGATCTTTGGAGATGATTTCCTTCTTTTGCAAAAAATGATAATACGATCTCAGGCAGGCAATTTTCCGGTTGATGGATTTTGGAAGCATGTCCTGATCCGAAAGCGAAACAATCCAGCTGCGAAGCATAGGATAATTAGCCTGCTCAGGATTTGCAAGTTCGTAAGTTGTAAGAAGATAATCGGAAAGAGCTGTAAGGTCAGTCCTGTAGGATACCGTGGTATGTTTGGAATACCTCTTCTCGGTAGATAAATATGTTAAAAATTCATTTACCATATTGTTTTACAGGAATTAGATCCGGTAAAACAATATAGTAAAATATTTTAATAAACGAAATTAGTCGTTTGAAGCAGCTTCCTGTAATTTAAGACGGTAAGAAGCACGGATTACCTCTTTTCTTAAACGTACTGATTTTTTCTCGTAGTAAGAACGTGCGCGAAGTGCCTTTAAAACACCTGTTTTTTCAAATTTCTTTTTGAAACGCTTTAACGCTTTATCTATCGGCTCGTTTTCTTTGATGTTGATTACGATCATAACAATTCTTTTATTTAATAAGGACTGCAAATTTACACATTCCATATTAAATAACAAAACTGATTGTGAATAATTTTATTTTTGTAAGGACTTGGCGATCACTATTTTCTGAATTTCAGAAGTGCCTTCTCCAATTGTACAGAGTTTCGCATCCCGGTAAAACTTCTCTACGGGATAATCTTTGGTGTATCCATATCCGCCAAAGATCTGAACTGCCTCATTGGCAGTTCTTACAGCAACTTCCGAAGCATATAATTTCGCCATTGCTGCTTCCCGGGTCATCGGAATGCCTTTCATTTTCATATCAGCAGCTTTATAGGTCAATAAGCGCGCTGCCTCGATCTCAGTGGCCATGTCGACCAATTTGAATGAGATTCCCTGAAAGTTTCCAATGGGCTGATTGAATTGCTGACGTTCCTTTGAATATTGTAAAGCAGCCTCATAGGCACCTTGTGCAATACCCAGGCTGAGAGCTGCAATAGAAATACGACCGCCATCCAATACCTTCATAGCTTGTTTGAAGCCATCCCCAACTTTACCCAAAAGTTGATTTTTATGTACCCGTACATTATCCAGCAATAATTCGCAGGTTTCGGAGGCCCGCATGCCCAGTTTATTCTCTTTCCGGCCATGGGTAAGGCCAGAAGTACCCTTTTCTATAATGAAGGCCGAAGAAAAGCGTTTATCCGGACTGTCTGCATGCCTTGCCAGAACAACTACTACATTTGATGATTTCGCATGCGTAATGAAGTTTTTGCTGCCGTTCAGCACCCAATAATCGCCATCCTCCGTAGCAACGGTTTTCATATTACCGGAGTCAGAGCCTGTATTGGCTTCCGTCAATGCCCATGCTCCAATCCATTTACCTGTGGCCAGTAACGGTAAGTATTTTGCTTTTTGTTCTTCATTGCCAAAAGCCAGGATATGGCCGGTACATAAAGAGTTATGAGCAGCAACTGATAGACCAATGGATCCGCAAACTTTTGATATTTCCTCCAGGGCAGTGATATATTCAAAATAGCCCATACCAGCGCCACCGTATTGTTCCGGAACAAGTACTCCCAGCAAACCCAGTTCGCCCATTTTATGAAACAGATCAATCGGGAATTCCTGCGCCTCATCCCATTTCATAATATTCGGCCGGATATATTTTTCAGCAACATCTTTTGCCATGCCGGCAATTAAGCGTTGATTATCAGTATTTTCAAAGTTCATAAGAATACAGTGCTTGAAAAGGTCTTTAGTATGCTATGTTCCATTCATAACAGTTTGTTACTTTTTTCTTAAAGTAATCGTGTATGAGAATATCGGGGTTAAACGGCAATAAATCAAGTACGCTGTTATCTTTCGAAAAGAAGTGCAGATTATAATTCTTACCGCTCAACTCACGTGTAATGGTTTTTATATTGTTGACATTATCTTCAAGTATGAAGACTTTAAAAAGTTTAGATGTTTCCATGATATATCCTACGGTTGGTTTATGGATATCAAGGAATACGTTGAAAATATATAATAGTTGTTTTTTTTGCGACTTCGGGAAAGGATTATAGATCTATATTTTATATCTTGCCATAAATCTTTTTATAATTATATAAGAATGAAAATAGTTATTGTTGGAACTGGATACGTTGGTTTAGTAACGGGAACGTGTTTTGCAGAAGTCGGTATTGAAGTTATCTGCGTAGATATTGATCAAAAGAAAATTGACAATTTAAAACAAGGTATCTTACCAATTTATGAACCTGGTCTGGAAGAAATGGTTGAGCGGAACTTTAAAAAAGGCCGTTTGAAATTTTCTACCAATCTGGCAGAAAGTATACAGGAAGCAGAAGTCGCTTTCATCGCGGTAGGAACACCTCCGGGAGAAGACGGCAGCGCTGATTTAAAATATGTATTGGCAGTTGCTTCAGAAATCGGTAAGTCATTGAATGATGATATCGTGGTTGTAACCAAGAGTACTGTACCTGTAGGAACATCTCTTAAAGTAAAAAAAGCCCTTGCAGATGAGCTAGGCAAACGTGGTGTTTCCTTCAATGCATATGTTTCTTCAAATCCTGAATTCCTGAAGGAAGGTGCTGCAATTGATGATTTCATGAAGCCTGACAGAATTGTTGTAGGTGTTGATGCTCCGGAAGCAGAAGAAACAATGCGTAAATTATATAAACCGTTTTTGCTAAACGGCCATCCGATATTTTTTATGGACATTCCTTCTGCAGAAATGACAAAATATGCAGCAAACTCTATGCTTGCAACTAAAATCAGTTTCATGAACGATATCGCAAATTTATGTGAAATTGTTGGTGCGGATGTAAATTTAGTTCGTAAAGGTATTGGGTCTGATGCACGTATTGGAAATAAATTCATCTATCCGGGTGTTGGTTATGGTGGTTCATGTTTCCCGAAAGATGTGAAAGCATTGATCAAGACAGCGAAACAGAATGGCTATGACATGCGCGTATTAAGTGCTGTTGAAGATGTGAACGATGATCAGAAATACGTACTTGTTAAAAAAGTAAACAAGCATTTCAATAATGATCTGAAAGGAAAGAAATTCGCAGTTTGGGGCTTGTCCTTTAAACCGAAAACAGATGATATGCGTGAAGCCCCATCATTGGTTATTATTCCGGAATTATTGAAAGCCGGCGCAAGTGTAGTGGCTTATGATCCGGTGGCTATGCATGAAGCGTCTCATACGCTTAAAGATTCAATTACCTATGCAGAAGATCCGATGGGAGCTTTGGAAGGCGTTGATGGATTGCTGATCGTGACAGAATGGTCTGAATTCCGTGCGCCGGATTTTGACATGGTGAAAAGCAAAATGAAAGGCAAAGTGATTTTTGATGGAAGAAACATATTCGATCCTAAAGAAATGAAAGCCCAGGGATTTCAATATTACTGCATCGGACTAAAGAATTAATAGCAGTAGAAATTTAAAAGATTGAGAAGAAATTCCAAAATACAAAAAACAAATTCCAAACAGCCGAAAATAAATTTCAAAAGATCTTAATATCATCTGTTTGAAATTTGAGTTTTGTTATTTGGAATTTCATAATCAGTACTAACGTATTCAAATTTATACAAATACTAATGGCTAGAAAGAGAGTACTCATCACAGGTGCCGCAGGTTTTTTAGGATCACATCTATGTGATAGATTTATTAAAGAAGATTACCACGTTATTGGGATGGATAATCTTATCACAGGTAATCTTAAAAACATTGAACATTTATTCAAACTTGAAAATTTCGAATTTTACAATCACGATGTCTCAAAGTTTGTACATGTTGCCGGCGATCTGGATTATATTTTACATTTCGCTTCACCGGCCAGTCCGATCGATTATTTAAAAATTCCTATACAGACATTAAAAGTTGGTTCTTTAGGAACACACAATTTGTTGGGGCTGGCACGTGCAAAAAAGGCACGTATGCTGATTGCTTCAACATCTGAAGTATACGGGGATCCATTGGTGCATCCGCAGACAGAAGATTACTGGGGTAACGTAAACCCGATTGGTCCGCGTGGAGTATACGATGAAGCAAAACGTTTTCAGGAAGCTATTACAATGGCTTACCATACATACCATAATGTTGAAACCCGCATCGTTCGTATTTTTAATACCTATGGTCCGAGAATGCGACTGAATGATGGTCGTGTATTGCCTGCATTCATAGGCCAGGCATTACGTGGAGAAGATCTTACTTCTTTTGGCGATGGTACACAAACCCGTTCATTCTGTTATGTGAGTGATTTGATTGAAGGAATCTATCGTTTGCTGATGAGTGATTATGTGTATCCGGTAAATATCGGAAACCCGGTTGAGATTACAATTAATGATTTTGCACAGGAGATCATCAAGCTTACAGGTTCAAACGTAAAAATCACCTTTAAACCTTTGCCTACAGATGATCCGAAACAGCGTAAACCAGACATTACAAAAGCTAAAGAAATTTTAGGCTGGGAACCCAAAGTATCACGGGCAGAAGGTTTGAAAATCACTTATGAATATTTCAAATCGTTGCCAAAAGAAGATTGGGATATATTACCCAAAGAGTTTAAAAAGAACTGATTTTTATGACTCCACTATGTAGTCAATTAAAAAAGAAAGAAATTTCTTTAGCTGTAATTGGCTTGGGATATGTTGGCTTACCAATAGCATTGGCTTTTGCTAAAAAAATCAACGTTATCGGTTTTGACATTAATTCAAAAAGAATTGAATTAATGAATAAGCAGATTGATCCCAGCGGAGAATTAGCTTCAACAGATTTTCAAAACAGCGATATCGTTTTTACAGACGATATTGCTGTTTTAAAGCAGGCATCATTTTACATCGTAACTGTTCCTACTCCTATAGATGCCTTTAACCACCCGGATTTAAAACCACTGCTCTCTGCGACAAAAACGATTGGCGGTGTTTTGAAAAAAGGAGATTATGTTGTGTACGAATCAACGGTCTATCCGGGCTGTACACAGGAAGATTGTATTCCTATGCTTGAAAGTTTATCCGGATTAAAAGTTGGCCGGGATTTTAAAGTAGGCTATTCTCCTGAACGGATCAATCCGGGAGATAAGGAACACACACTTGCTAAAATTACAAAAGTGGTTTCAGGTTGTGATGCAGAAAGTCTGGCAACAATCGCCGATGTATATGAATTGGTTGTACAGGCCGGGATTCATAAGGCATCTTCCATCAAAGTTGCAGAAGCGGCTAAGATTATAGAGAATACACAACGCGATGTGAACATTGCGTTGATGAATGAACTGTCAATTATTTGCGACAAGCTTGATATCAATACCTACGAAGTACTTGAAGCAGCAAATACAAAATGGAATTTTTTACGTTTCACACCCGGCCTTGTAGGCGGGCATTGTATAGGCGTTGATCCCTATTACCTTACCTATAAGGCAAGAAAGCTTGGTTTGAATCCTAATGTGATATTAAGCGGCAGGTTGATCAACGATCAGATGCCTATGAATATTGCGAAGAAGGTTGTGACTTCTCTGATCAAGACTGGAAAAAATATTTCAAAATCCAGAATACTTGTTTTGGGAGTAACGTTTAAAGAAAATATTGAAGATATCAGGAATTCTAAAGTTGCTGACTTAATCAAAGAACTTCAGTCATATAGCCTGGAAGTTGATGTTGTTGATCCATACGCATGTTTTGAAGAATTTAAACATGAATACAATCTGGAATTTCGTACAGAAGCGGCAGATGGCTATGATGTGGTAATTCTTGCAGTATCTCATAAGGAATATTTAAAAAATGATATTTCCTTTTATGAAAATCTTCTAACTGCGGATGGAATCTTTGTTGATATAAAAGGTATTTATACAAAAAGTAACCATACAAATACCTATTGGACATTATAATTTATGCATACAAAAAAAACCATATTAATCACCGGCGGCGCTGGTTTCATAGGCTCTCACGTGGTTCGCTTATTTGTAAACAAATATCCGGAATATGTTATTGTCAATCTTGATAAGCTTACCTATGCAGGTAATCTGGAAAACCTGACGGATATTGAAAAGGCCCCTAATTATATTTTTGAAAAAGGAGATATTGCAGACACAACCTATATTCAGGAGCTATTTAAAAAATATGCCTTTGATGGTGTTATCCATCTTGCGGCAGAGTCTCACGTAGACCGTTCTATTGTTGCTCCCATGGAGTTTGTGATCACCAACGTGATCGGAACCGTGAATTTATTGAACGCTGCAAAAGAAGCATGGAAAAATAATTTTGAAGGGAAACGTTTTTACCATGTTTCCACCGATGAAGTATATGGCTCTTTGCACGACGGGAGTTTCTTTCTTGAAACAACTTCTTATGATCCGCAATCTCCTTACTCCGCGTCAAAGGCCTCATCTGACCACTTTGTACGTGCTTACCACAACACGTATAAACTACCTGTAGTATTGACGAACTGTTCAAACAACTACGGTCCGAATCAGTTCCCTGAAAAATTGCTTCCGCTATTTATTAATAATATCTGTTCGAATAAATCGTTACCTGTATATGGTAAAGGTGAAAATATCCGGGACTGGCTTTTTGTTATTGATCATGCACGTGCTATTGATACCGTTTACCACAATGGTAAAACCGGGGAAACTTATAACATTGGCGGGCATAATGAATGGACAAACATTGATCTGATCCGTTTGCTTTGCAAACAGATGGATGAAAAACTTGGACGTGCCGCAGGTACCAGTGAAAAGCTGATCACATATGTAACAGACCGTGCCGGACATGATTTCAGATATGCGATTGATGCTACTAAAATAAAAAATGAGCTTGGCTGGGTACCTTCGGTTACCTTTGAACAAGGCCTGAGCCTGACCATTGATTGGTATCTCAACAATAAAGAATGGATGGATAAAATTACCTCTGGCGCATATGCTTCTTATTATGAGCAGCAATACGTAAAGAGATAATTTGTTTAAAATAAAAATAAAATGAAAGGAATATTATTAGCCGGCGGTACTGGATCAAGACTGCACCCGTTAACATTGGCAATGAGCAAGCAGATGATGCCTGTATATGATAAGCCAATGATCTACTATCCGCTTTCTTGTTTAATGTTGGCAGGAATCAAAGAAATTCTGATTATTTCAACTCCTCAGGATTTACCTAATTTTCAGAAGTTGCTGGGCGATGGTTCTGCATTGGGTTGCCGCTTTGAATATGCTGTTCAACCTTCTCCGGATGGCTTGGCACAAGCATTCATCATCGGAGAAAAATTTATTGGCAATGATAAAGTAGCATTGATCCTGGGTGATAATATATTCTACGGATCAGGGCTCGGCCGCTTATTGCATTCGCACAACGATCCGGATGGCGCAGTTATATTTGCATATCATGTAACTGATCCTGAACGTTACGGTGTAGTTGATTTTGATTCAGAAATGAATGCGCTATCCATCGAAGAAAAACCGTTGAACCCTAAATCAAATTATGCTGTACCCGGGGTATATTTTTATGACAACAGCGTTATCGAAATAGCTAAAAATTTAAAGCCAAGTCCGAGAGGCGAGCTTGAAATTACAGACGTGAATAAAATTTACCTTGCTCAAAAGAAGCTGAAAGTAGCAGTATTGAATAGAGGTACAGCCTGGCTTGATACAGGTACATTTGCCTCACTGATGCAGGCCGGCGAGTTTGTGCGGGTAATTGAAGAGCGCCAGGGTTTAAAAGTTGGTTGTATAGAAGAAGTGGCTTATACAATGAAATTTATAAGCAGAGAACAGTTGGAAGCGCTTGCAAAACCATTGATGAAAAGTGGTTATGGACAGTATCTGTTAAGCCTTACAAAAAATAAATAGTAAAAGATCTTAGATTTTTTCGCAGATCAGCAGCGCTTTTGTTGAATCCATTAAGGTGGTAGCAAAAATAAAAATGCTACCACCGTCTTTAACTTTTATTTTTTTTCTTATTTCTTCAACTGAATCCGGAAAGTTACGCGTTTGAATATTTGCCTTTCCATCCGGGAGTAAGGTCTGGATCGCTTTTTTATCGTAACCGGTTATATGATTGATCTTAAAACTGCGCCCGGGGAAATCTGTTATAAGCTCAGCAGAAGTATATAAATGTGAAGATTGGTGCAGTTTAAAAATGTTATATGCTTGTGCAATGACATTGAAGCCGCCGGCTTTTAAGACAGATGGATTGGGCTCATATATATACCGGAGCGGCATGGATTGTGGCGCTTTGTACGATTGTTCAATACTGTTTTTGAATTGGAATGATTGAACAGATTTTTTAATGGCGTTTATACACCGGATTTCCGGTTCTCCGGTATAATCTTTTTTTAGCAGGTATAAAACTTCTTTGCATTCATTGTCTACACTTACAATATGAATTTCACTTATGTTGGCGAGCTGTCTTGTAGCTTCAGCGATATCAAGCATCGGCGAAGTTTTAACCAGTATGATACCGGCAAATGAAAAGTAAAAATCTTTTAAAGCCGCTATGTCCGGTTCACAATCTGATAGTTTGAAAACTTTTTGTTGATCTTTTCTTCTGGCGGGATCAAGATAAATCACATCAATTTTATCTGTGATGGTTTTTAATACAACCTCTGAGTTGCCGGTGAGAACAGAAATATTTTTGCCAAGAACAGCAAAATTATGAGCAGCGATCTGTGCAAGATCTTCCTGCTGTTCAATATAAAAAGATTTAGCAAATGATTGTGACAAGTAAAAAGTATCAACACCGAAACCACCTGTCAAATCAACGATTACGCTGCCGTGTACAAGTGTTGATTTATAAAGTCCTGTTCGTTCAGAAGAGCATTGTTCCATGCTCAGGCGTATTGGATAAATTACACGTTCATTCCCCGCCCATTCAGGAAGCTTCACAAAAGCCTTCTGCCAACCTTCAATTTGTGCAGCGATCCATTTTGCTTCAATGGTAAACTGAGGCATTTTAAGCATTAATTCAGCAACAGATGATTTTCTGTTTTTCTTAATGAACTCAGAAATCTCTTTTGATGTTAATTCTTCAATCGGAACCATAGTCAAAGATACTATTAACAATCAATCATTGCTAAAAATATATTGGCACTCTGACTTTGTTATGTTTTTTTAAAGCGTTATTTTGTTAGTAATAGAAGTATGGTTCTTAAAATCTTAATCAATTGTATGTATGAATAAGTGGACAGAACAAAACAACCGGCTTATAAAATTATTTGAATTTAAAAATTTCGAAAAGGCCTTTGCCTTTATGACTGCTGTAGCATCTGTTGCAGAAAAGATGGACCACCATCCCACCTGGACGAACAGCTGGAACAAGGTTTATATTGAATTGAATACACATAGTACCGGCGGAAATGTAACAGAAAAAGATTGGGCATTGGCGCAGGCAATAGATAAAATAGAAAATGAGTCAAACGGATAAGACATCTGGTAAATTATATTTGGTACCAACTCCCATTGGTAATCTTGAAGACATTACATTACGCGCCATCCGTATTTTGAAGGAAGTAGACCTGGTATTGGCTGAAGATACCCGTACCAGCGGAAATCTATTGAAACATCTGGATATACAGACAAAGCTTCAGGCGTTTCATGCGCATAATGAACACAGGGCCTTACAATCCACCATTCAACTTCTGCAGCAGGGAAAAAATCTTGCATTGGTCTCAGATGCCGGTACACCGGGGATTTCGGATCCCGGATTTTTATTGGTACGGGAGTGTTATGTACACTCTATTGCTGTAGAGTGTTTACCTGGTCCTACTGCATTTGTGCCTGCTATTGTTAAATCGGGTTTACCCAGCGACAAGTTTGTGTTTGAAGGTTTTTTACCGCATAAGAAAGGCCGTAAAACCCGCATTGAACGGTTGGTGCAGGAAGACCGCACGATTATTTTTTATGAATCTCCGTATCGTCTGGTGAAAACACTGGAACAACTGAAAGAAGCGTTCGGCGCAGAAAGGCAGGCATCGGTATCAAGGGAATTAACAAAAATGTTTGAAGAAACACGCAACGGCTCTCTTGCTGAATTGACGGCATATTATACCAAGCATGCTCCTAAAGGTGAGATCGTATTGATTGTGGCAGGCTTTAACAGTAAGACAGATACATTGGGTAATACAGATGAAGATTATAGCGAGGCAGACGACGAAGAATAATCAGATTGTTTGGTCTGGATACTTTTCTTCGATTTCAGCATAGTCGTATTTCTTATTGGGCTTTTCGCTGCAATCCATAATACCTACTTTGTAGCGATGTGCAAGTATTACTGCCTTCTTTAACATATCCTCATAACTGCCCGATGCAACATTCAGTTTGGAATAATTATCCTTTTTTAAGTTTAAATGAAAATCCGTACTATTTCCATAAACTTCAGGTGAACCAAACCTGCCGGTCATTTTTACAACTGTATCTGAATGCGTAATGGTGATAATTTTAAAGCCTTTAAAAGAATACCATTTTCCTATTTTAAATCCGCAAAAAGTATTGTACTCTCTGTATTTGTTGTTTGCAAAATCAACAGTAATCCGGGTTTGAATGGACACTACCTGTAATGTGAATAATGATACCAATATACAGGCAATAATAATCCATATGTTTATCGGCCTCTGAAAAACAGGGGTCAGTGCCATAACTGAAATAACCAAAAACATAAAACGTATTGGGAAAAAGGGAAATGATTCAACTTTATTATCAATAATGTCTTCTGAAAAGTCCAGTGTTTCTTCTTTGCTCACAGTATTAATTTTTTAAAATATATTAGAAATGCGATAATTGCAGTAAAGAAAAAATAATCAGATTGTTTTACTTGGATATTTTGCTTCAATTTCCGCATAATCATATTTCTTATTGGGCTTCTCACTGCAATCCATAATACCTACTTTGTAGCGGTGTGCAAGTACTACTGCTTTTTTGAACATGCTTTTATAACTACCGGAAGCAATATTGAGCTTATTGTAATTATCTTTTTTCAAATTGAGATGAAACTCGGAACTGTTGGCGTAAGATTCTGCTCCTCCATAAGCAACATTCATTTTTACTGCCCGGTCAGAGTGTGTGATTGTAATAATTTTAAATCCTTTAAACGATTTCCATTTTCCTATTTTAATTCCGAAAAAAGAACTGTATTCTCTGTATCGGCTATTGGTAAGGTCTACAGTGATTCGTTGCTGCAGAACAGCTATAGGCAACGTTACAGCAAGAAGAACAAAACCGGCAACGAAGCCTTTAATATTTCCTACTACCATCAAAAAAAATGATGCCATTGCTATAACATAACAGATAAATCGTATCGGGAAAAAAGAATAAGATTCAACTTTATTGTCGAGAATGTCTTCTGAAAAGTCCAGTGTTTCTTCTTGGCTCATACTATTTATTTTTTAGATCAATGACTATGGTACACGACTGATTGAAAGGAGGAGGATTCTTACTATCCGGGTGCTGGATGTTTACAAAATAAAATCTTGAATCTCCTTCAATAAAGGTACCGCCCGTTGTTTCAGCACCATTGGGTGCAATCAGGAAGCGTTTTAAATCATCTACCGCAGGATTTTTAATACTCAGGTCAAGCCAGTAGATTTCATTTACAAATAAATTTTCTGCCAAGGATGCAGTGCTTACCCGTCCGCGGGTATTAGCAATGATATCTTCCTGAATAACCAGATACGTCTTGTCATTTTTTGTAACTGTTGTAATGGCATCAGGGTTTGAAAAATGCTTCTGCGGATCTTTTTTCCCGGCACCTCCATTAATGAGCACGCGTATGTTGTTTGTGATCAGGTCAAACTCCAGCACACTGCCGTAAGGCTGGTCGATAGTATTGTTTTTCAGAAAAGGTAATAAATAAGAAGCCGGTTTCCCGTTGTAAAGGCTTTCCATTGAGAAGTTATCATAACCGGTAGCAGTAATATACATTTTGGTTCCCGCCAGTGTCATCCACTCCATACGCATGAAGTAGCTTGCGCCCATACGCAATGCAACATTACGTATGTCGAGTAAGGAATCCATATGCATAGGTAATTTGATCCAATGGCTTGTATCGCTCGCTGTTGCTTCTTTGTAGGCATACAATTGACCTTCTTGAAAATTATATGTTTCCTTTGCAACGAATTTAAAAAAAACACTGGGAGCAAAATCATCGGTAAGAAAAACGGTTTTATAATCGTCCAGTACAAGAGCACTCTCATGTACAAAGCGGCCCATGTTATACAGCTTATGCAGGGCCTTGTTCGTATAGCGATCAACTTCAACCATCCATCCGGTATTGTCACACCTCTTTAAACCATTGAAATCGCTGGTATCTGTATAGCCCTTGCCTTTTTTGTATAGAACTTCGTTGTTCGATGGTGTGCCTTCTTCAGCTGTGAGAATGGTACTTTTTCTTGTCACATATGTTCCGCTGCAATTATTATAGGTGCCGCCAACGGTAGTAAAATCAATATTTTTAATGCTATCCGAAACATGCCATGTATTATTTCTGAATTCAATCGGAACAATACTCATACCGCCGCCATCGCCTGTTACAGATGACGAATCATTGCATTCATGTGAAACTGCCAGTAAAAGTTTATTAATGACCTGGGTTGGCAATACGAGAATCATATCATGCATGCCTTTTGCCAATGCCCATTTGCCTTTGTTTGTGTATACGGTATCTCCGGTTTTAAATAAAACGTTATAGCTTAATTTCTTATCTATTAAAGGTGTGGTAGTATTATCCCAGAATTGAATTTCTTTAAATGGGTATTGTGCAAACAACGGAAGCGTACTGAAAAAGATGAAAGCAAATAATAAATACGTTTTCATAAAATTTAAAGATCAAGCTGCAGCATCAGGATATCTGATCCACCCAGGTCGTCGTCACTTACAGCAACAGCGATGTAGGTGTTATCATTTTCTTTTTCGTAAACAGAAATAGATTCAATTTTTAGTAAGCGGTCCTGAATGGCAGCAATCACGGTAAATGCAGAAATTTCACCAGTGAATCCGGCAGCCAGTTTCCCTCTCGTTTTTTCTTCGCCTGCAAAAGATAGCAGGCCTACGGCGCTGCCCATGATCTCGCCATCATCGATCGCATTCGATGTGTTTTCTGCAGCAGCAGTAAAAAATAATTTTTCGTCAAAATAATCTGCACCTGAAAATCCCGAACGTATACCACCTATTTCCGGTAGTTCGGCCGTAATGATAGTAGGAAAGGGCACGCCTTCCGTATGTCCCTGAATAAATTCAATGAATTCAGGCAGATCAAAACGGAGGATGGCATTGTTTTCCCGGTTGAAGAGATATAGATACTCATCCGTGCTTGCAGCAGCTTCAAAATTCAACACTCCGCTGCTGCCCGTAACCTCTTCGTTCATTCGTAAGAATGAATACCACTTCACTAAAGAGATTTCCCAAACAAGATGTTTACGATTATAAGGTGTCGGTAATTTTACTAAGAATGCGACATCCCTTCTGGGAGACTTAGAGCCTGAACCTAATATCAGCAAATGCGGATAGCCGTTGATGTTGAGCTTGGTGATGCATTCCAGGTCTGCTTTTTTCTTTTTAAGAATTCTGTTTCCTGTAAGATCTGATTCCGGTGCCGTGTATAAAGGCACTTTTGCAAGGACTGTAAGGTCGTATTTCAACGCGTATAGAAAGCAGCAGTCATCCCCGACGATATAAATATTTCCATTGACAACCTCAACCGCAGATGCAGAAGGAATGGTAGTCAGGTGTACGTGTTTCAATATAGAAATATTCATATCACTAAAAATTCAAAATTTTATTTTTTGATATTGAAAATGAAAAACTCTTCATTATAACCTGATCCGGTTTTACCGTTTTCCGGAGTAATATAAAGAATCTTCATTACTGCGTACGAGGTTGGTAAACCGCGGAGGTTCATCAGGTAAATATCGCCGATCCGGATGGAATCCGGTGTTTCAGTAAATGAAGTTCCTGCTTCAAAGAATTTCTTAACGGTAATATCAGTTGCATTTGAATATGAGAACTCTGCCGGAGCTTTTACAAATGAAGTTCCGTTCAGCGATTTGAATTTACCTTTGAATAAAGGATCGTTGTCAGTGTTTTCATAAATATCAATATCTGAAGCAGCATCGGAAGTATATTTATATGCCATGTCAACAACATCAAAACCCGGATAATGGTAAGTGTTTGCAGAAGCATAGTTGTAAATACGCTTACCGGTATATTCTACCAGTTTACCATAGATCATGAAAAATTGTGCCGGTCCAAGCACTACTCCGGCTGTATTTCCCGGTCCTGCAAAGTCGTTGTCATCTGTATAAATGAAATAAAATTCATCTACAGCTGCATTCAGGTCATTGGTACGTAATGGCAGTGTCACAGTGTTTGTGGAACTGTCCTGCGACGCTGTGCCGATCTGGAAATAGTACTGGTTGTTTCCGTCTTTTGAAAATCCGCCGGCATCTACTGAAACATAATCACCCGGAGCTGAAATGTTATCGATATAACGTTTGAAAATATACAGGCGGCTCATTTTGTTGCCGGTTCCTTTGGCTGTTGCCGTAACCTTCAGATTGACTGTTGAAGCGTCTCTTTTAACGTACAGAGAATCTTTTGCCGATGTAGTCGTCTGGTCTAACGTAATAGATTTGTCAACTACAAATACTACCGGAGCATCTTTACTTTTTTTACAGGCTGTAACAGATAATAATAAACAAATGGCGGCAAACAATAGGCCCGGATGGATCTTATTTAACATAGTGCG
>NZ_JBQCDF010000252.1:0-8301 GCF_051961495.1 Cytophaga sp.
ACTGAAATGATTGAAAAGGTAATTCAGGAAACCGTGAATTTTAAAGGCAGCCGGGCCTATAACGACGATATAACGTTGTTGAGCTGCCGTATACAGTTTTAAGCTGCATGTTGCTTTTCGTTCTCAAGCGAGATTTTGAAAAACGCCTTGATCAATAATACCAGAAATGTTAATGCCAATGTGGCAAACACAGAAACCAGAACAATGATGGCACGCTGAGGTTTTGCTTTCTTTGCTACAGCTTCTGCCGGCTGAATGATGTTGATGGAGCTGAAATCACTTTTGATCAGTTCCAGACTTTTACGGGCCGCTTTCAGATCGCTCATGGCAGAGACCATTTCCATGGAGAATATATCTGAGCGGTTCTTCGCAGTTTTAAGTTCCACCTTGTCAAAAGCCTGTTGCAGGGAATCTATATCCTGGTATTTGGAAGCAACAATCTGTTCGTACGATTCGAAAATTTTTCTGTTTACCTCGATCAATGGTCTTTTATTCAATTCATCAACTTTGGCAACAATATCATTCACCATCATGGCTGCCGTATCCGGGTCTGCGTCAAAGACGCTGATTTCAATGGCACTGAAAGAGTTCTCTGATACCGCCATGTTGGAGGCTAGTTTTTCACGTACTTTCACACCGGCAATCGGATCTTTGGGGTCAATCTTGTATCGGGAAAGCAGGTTATATTTTTCAACAATTGCATTCTGCACTTCTCTGGATTCTGCCAGCGCCATGATGCGATCCCCGTCAAACGTAGTTCCATAAGGCGTTGCAGCCTTGTCAACGTTTCTCGGGTCAATGGCTTCCGGGTTGAACGGATAGAGGATACAGGTAGATTTATAATAGACGGGCAGTAACAGCGAGATGATCACACTTGCAACCAGGGCAACACTTCCTGTAATGATAAACAGCTTTATGTTTTTGGAAAACAAACCAATAATATCAATGATTGTAAGGTCTCGTTTCATAATAGGTTATTCTGATCGGTAAATCTAGTTAAATATTTTTTAGTATGGGATTCCCGGATGTTTATATCCAGAGAAACCAGTGCTGCAAGCATTGCATAGAACACAAAGCTTATTTTTGATGTATCAAGAAAATTGTTGAAAAAGCTATGTACAATATAGGTTGTGAGACTCATGCCCAGCCCCATGATTACATAATATTCATACGATTTTGAATGCAGTTGTTTTAAATTTTTAAGCATGAGCCAGATGGAACTGAATACCAATAACGTAAAAGTTACGCCTGCAAGTATACCGTTTTCCGATGCCATCAATAAATATTCTGAATGGGTTGTTCCGCCTGTACCGGATAAATATCGGGCTTGAGGATTCCGGATACTGATCGTAGTCATTTCACTTTCTTTCTGATATGCAAAATACTGATGTTGATAAGTGCCATAACCAAAGCCGAGGAAAGGTTTTTCTTTGATCATGCGGAAGGCCGAATTCCAGCGGTTGATCCGCTCCAGGTTGGATACGTCGTTGCTTACGTTCACCATGGATTTCAATTGCTTTTCAACATCTGTCTTTTTTGTTTTTGATTCGGTCTGGTTGCGTCGCAGCGACATGAGGATTTTATCCTGCTGTGAGAACAGGACGATGACTGCCAGCAGCAACATGGAACATATAATGGTCCAGTGCAGTCTGAGTTTAATGATCAGATACAAGGCATAGGCCACGATGATACTCAGCAGCGCTGCGCGGCTATAGGACAGGATCAGTGCCGATATACAAAGAAGGAAAACGATTGTGTAAAATAAGAATTTTAAAGTGTTCCGTTGTGCATACCAGGTCATCCGGATAAAGGCCAGCGGAATCATAAGTGCAGCCATGGCAGAATAGATGGTATGATCGGTATAGAACGGATATGGGATGTCTGCGGCATACATCCGGCTGAAGCTGTATTGCGCGTGTTCAAAAAAATGTATGAAGCAAAGTACGGTAAATGAGATCAGGGCAGCGGTTAAAACTTTAACCGGGAAGTATGAATCTTCCTGACTGCAGTAAAGCAGTCCCCAGAAAGCAGGGATAATAAAGCACAGGTTCTGCAGGACGATCCGCAGCGATACCAGCGGCATCGTCGAAAAACAGCTGCTGGTCAGATATAGCGTGCACAAAACAGCAGCAAGTATTGAAAGCGGATGAAACAGCAGGCTCCGGTTGGTGCCTTTAAAGAGTATATGATAAAGCACCGATAAAGTTAAGGTGAATAGAATCGGTTCCAGGGGGGTATTCAGCGTTACCGGTATGAAGCCGGCAGGTATATTGATGGAAAGAGGCAGGAGTATGGCTGCGCAGTAGAAACCAAGTTTCAGGTTTTGAAAAACCAGTATGGTAAAAAGCAATGCGAACGGAATCAGTGCAAGCGCATATTTTTCAAATGAAAATCCAAGAATGAAGAATAAAGAAAAAAACAGGATAAGAAGTATATCTCTGCTGGAGCGTATATCTTCTAAGCCTATATTTTTTTTAAAATTCAATGTATTGAGAGTCTATTGTATTTGCGTATTATTGTATTTAAAATCTTCGAAAGATAAGAAATTTATATAAAAATATTGCTCTCGCTATCTTTTTGAACCTAACGATAAAGCCACTCAATTTATTGTTAGAGAACATGGTTCAGGATAGGATCGGTCACATCCAATACGGATTGTTTGCAGCGCTTAATGCATTATCCTTTTTATTTATTGTATTGCTGGATATTGGCATCAACCAATTCCTGACTAAAAAGTTTGCCTCTGAAACGGAAAAATCTCCGGAACATCTTTCGGTCTACTTTTCTTTTAAATTAATCCTGGCTATTGTATATCCTGTTTTTATGCTGATGGTCGGTTATCTGATGGGCTACAACGGATTTGAATTGGTGTTGCTGCTATTGATCAGTGCCTGCTATAGTGTGTATCAGTTATTGATGTACATACGAGCAAAATTCCAGGCTTCCCAGTTTTTCGGTCTCGATTCTTTTGCATCAGTCTCCGATAAAACCCTGTTGATTGTATTTACAGGCATATTGCTGCTTACAGGTATCAGCCTCGAAAATTATACAGCCGCGCGTCTGGCGGCCATGGCTGTTGCACTGGTGCTTGTTGCGATTCCTGCTGTTAAGATCTATTCACCCAAAGCATTTATCTTCAGATGGAGCCGTGCCGAATGGCTTGCGATCGTCAAAGAGACCTATCCGTTTGCATTTATAACGATCCTGTTTTCACTGCATGATAAAATAGACCAGGTAATGATTGAACGAATGCTGGGTGAACACGCTTCGGGCCTGTATGCTGCTGCATATCGCTGGCTGGATGCATTTATGATGTTCCTCTGGATTGTATTGCCAATGTTTTTCGCGCGCTTTGCTTATGTAAAGGACAGTCCGAAAGACCTGGCGAAAGTCTTGTCCATGGCTCAGGTAGTAAGCGGTGTGCCGATGATCTATATATCCTGTTTTGTATGGTTTCACAGCAAACAGTTTTTCTTTTTATTAGGAAACAGTACCCCTGCTGAAATTGCAGAAATGTCTCTGTGTCTGCAGATCTTATTTGGTGCGGTATTTATCCATGCGATGTTTGCATGCCTGGGTACTTTGCTTTCTGCAACAGGCGGAGAGTTTTTTATGAATAAGATTTTAATTGTCAGTATTTTACTGAATGTTGTGCTGAATGTGTTCCTGCTTCCTGAAATTGGTATTTCAGGGGCAGCGATTGCTACTGTGATCAGTAATTTTGTTATTTCAGTGTCTTATCTGATTTATATATTGATTAAAAAAGAAGTGCAGCTTCAATACCAATTGTTTTTTAAACTATTGGTAATTGCTGCAATAACCTATGGTGCATTTTATGTAGCTGAATATTACGGACTTCATTGGTGGATGTCTGGTATCTGCGCAGGTGTTGTTATACTTGTCTCTGCAATGATTCTAAAGCTGCATCATACGTTGTATAAATTATAAATTTGCTTTATGTTTTGATTTTTACTTACTTATCTTATGAAAGTAAAAACAGGTGATGTATTTTTACGCATGTATTCAAATTCAGAGGGATTTTTTCAGATCCGTTAAATAATAATTAAGAGTAGTTACTCATGGGCTTATATTTCAATCATTCAGGATGGCTGTTTTCCCGGTTTTATTCCGGTGCAGAATGGCGACTGAAGGGCAAAGAAAAAAAGAAAACCATTTACCTTACTTTTGACGACGGTCCGGTGCCACAGGCAACACCGTTTGTATTGGATCTGCTGGCAAGCTATAATGTAAAAGCTACTTTTTTCTGTGTCGGTGATAATATTAAAAAATACCCGGAGCTCTACAGACGCATTTTACAGGAAGGACACCGTACAGCGAATCATACATACAACCACTTAAAAGGCTGGGCACATGCCGACGATTATTATTTCGCAAACATTATGGCCTGCGAAGCCATGATGGAAAAACTGGAAGAAGATCTGGATATGCCAAAGGAATGGAAAGAGGTTCGCCTTTTCAGACCGCCATATGGAAAGATGAAATCGGCACAGTGTGATTACCTGAAAACGATTTACCGCATTATCATGTGGGACGTGATCACCGGGGATTTCGATAAAATCAGAGGCGCTGAAAAATGTTTACATACAGCCGTTAAAGATTCCCGTGATGGATCGATTGTTATTTTTCATGATAGCCTCAAAGCAATGGACAACCTGGATTATGCATTACCGAAATACATTGAAGAATGCTTAAGCAAAGGGTATCAGTTTAAAACTCTATGAGCTGGCTGCCATTTATTTTTTTTGCTTATGCAAGCATCTACATCATCTTTCAAAGTATCCTGCTTATTCGTTTATTCTTTTATTACAAACCCGTTGCACATTTCTCTAAAGCAGAAAAGCCGCTGGTTTCTATCTTAATTGCAGCCCGCAACGAAGAAGAAAATATCATTGCCTGTTTGCAGGCAATCAGCAGACTGCATTATCCGGCTGGCCGCATACAAGTGCTGGTGGGAGATGATCAATCTTCAGATAACACGTATACACTGGTTAACGCATATATACAGGACAAACCTGGTTTCGAACTTGTTTCCATTCAGGAAAGCACGAGTAAGGCGAAGGGCAAGGCAAATGTACTGGCACAACTGGCAGCCAAAGCCACGGGCGAATTTCTGTTTATTACAGATGCGGATATACAAGTACCGCTCTATTGGATTGAAGGATTATTAGGCGCATTTGAAGAGCGTACCGGAATTGTATCCGGCGCTACGGTAGTAAAGGGGCAAAAAATATTCGACCGCATCCAGCGGGTTGATTGGGCGTATGCTTTCGGCATGGTTCACATTGTTTCGGAAATGAACATACCCGTATCAGCTGTTGGTAACAACATGGCGATCCGTACCTGTTGTTATGAAGAAACCGGAGGGTATGAAAATCTTGAATTTTCTGTAACCGAAGACCTGGAGCTATTTAAAGCAGCGCTTGCAAAAGGCTGGGCATTCCGCAACCTGCTGGACGAATCATCTACTGCGGTATCTGCGCCCTTACATACCTTAGGAAGTGTATTGAAACAACGCAAACGCTGGCTGTCGGGCGCTATGCGTTTACCCGTTGTACTACTCACGTTCCTGGCCATGCAGGCCGTTTATTTTGCGGTATTGGTATTGGCTTTCGTATATTTGCCCTGGCCGTGGGTATTGATGTGCTGGCTCACGATTTTAAATCTGCAGGCAATGTTTATTCAAGGGGTGGCGCAGAAAACCGGAATCCGGCATGTACGGAAAGACTTATATTTATTCGAATTGAACAGATATTTCTTCCCGCTGCTCTTATTTACATATCAGCTGCTGCCATTGGGCGTACAATGGAAAGGACGCACGTATAAAGGCAAGGATATACAACCTTCGTAATTATGAATTATAAATTATGAATGAAGGCATATGAAGTATAAATTACATTCCTTGGATAAGACGGCTTTGACAATTTTTTATGTCTTGAAAAAAGTTTATGTATTAGACATGGCTTTATTAATGAAAGATATTAATTCATAATTCATAACTTATAATTATTCCCGTGGGCATCATCGAAACACACATTCATTTATATTCAGAAGAATACAACGCAGACCGCAACCAATTGATTCAACAGGCGATTGATGCAGGCGTGGAAGCCTTCTACATGCCGAATGTCGATGTGCATTCCATTGAACCTATGTATGCCGTGGAGAAAGATTTTCCCCGGTATTGTTTTGCCATGATGGGGCTGCATCCCTGTTATGTAAAGGAAGATTACAAGGAACAATTGTCTGTTATTGAAAAGCATCTTGCTGCGCGTTCATTTGTAGCGTTGGGTGAAGTAGGTATTGATCTGTACTGGGATAAAAGTTTTTTAACACAACAGCAGGATGCGCTGAACATACAGGCGGAGTGGGCCTTGAAATACAATCTGCCGATTGTGATTCACAGCCGCGAGGCGAATGCAGAATCGCTGGAAGTATTGAAACCTTATATGCAACGCGGATTACGTGGGGTCTTTCATTGTTTCTCCGGTTCGCTGGCAGAAGTTACGATTCTGAAAACATATGGCTGGATGATTGGTATCGGAGGCGTGGTGACCTATAAGAAAGCGGGCCTTGATACCTTGATTGCAGAGATCGGGATCGGGCAGGTGGTGCTGGAAACAGATGGCCCGTACCTGGCACCGGTACCGCACCGCGGTAAACGTAACGAACCGGCATACATTGATCTGGTAGCGCAGAAAATAGGAGATGTGCTGCATATGCCGAAGGAAGTGGTGATTGAGCAGACAACAAAGAACGCAAAAGATTTATTCAGAGCTCATTAAAGCATAAGTAGAGTTACTGAATATTATAAGTAAATAGAAGTAATTGAAAAAAACTCCGTTGAAATCTTTATCATAAAGACTCAAAATGTATTAATTTCAAAGGATAAAAGAAGTATCATTAATCCCACCCCTGAAAAAACAAAATGAAAACTCTTACGAAAGAAATGCAGGCGTCGATTACGCCTTCCATTGCCTTAGACCTCTTAAAAGAAGGAAACAAGCGGTTTGTCAGTAACCTGAAAATAAACCGTAACCTCCTGCAGCAGGCCAATGAAACATCCGATGGGCAACACCCATTTGCAGTTATCCTTAGCTGTATTGACAGCAGGACATCCGCAGAATTAATTTTCGACCAGGGCCTGGGCGATATTTTCAGCGCACGTATTGCAGGGAATATCATCAACGAAGATATCCTGGGCAGCATGGAATTTGCCTGCAAGGTAGCAGGTTCAAAAATTATTGTTGTACTGGGTCATACCAAATGCGGAGCTATAAAAGGTGCCTGCGACCATGTGGAGATGGGAAACCTTACAGCCTTGCTTTCCAAGATCAGACCGGCGGTTGACGATGAAACAACTACGACTGAAAACAGAACTTCCAGCAACAACGAGTTCGTGGAAAAGGTATCTGTGATCAATGTAAAACGTACCGTAAGAGCTATTATGGAGAGAAGTCCGATATTGAAAGAAATGATCCTTGCAGGCCAGATCGGTATTGTTGGCGGCGTACATGAAATCACTTCCGGTGAAGTTACTTTCCATCAGGATACATTGATTATAGGAGGGAACTAAAACAAAAAAGCTCCGTTGATACAGGTATATCAACGGAGCTTCCAATATTTTTTGCAGGTAATCTTACATACTTATAATCGTAAATTCAACCCTTCTGTTTAATCTTCTGGTTTCTTCCTTGTCATTACTGGCGATTGGTCTTGAACTTCCGTAACCTTTACCTGTGAGCCTGTTTGCTGCTATCCCGTGATCGATCAGGTAATTTTTAATTGCGATGACCCTGTCTTCAGAGAGCTTTTGATTTTGTTTCGGATTCCCGATATTATCGGTATGGCCTGCTATTTCAATTTTAATAGTCGGATTGTCTTTCAGTATCTGAACGAGGCTATCGAGTTCTGCATAACTGTCAGGGAGTAATACAGGCTTACTCTGTACAAACCATACATTGTTGAGAGTAACCAGAGATCCTACTTTTATAGGAGCAAGTAATAGATTCCGTTCAATCTCTGTATAAGTTTTTACCTGCGTGAGATCAATGCTTGACCTTTCGGAATAATAACCGGTTTTGTCTGCATGAAAACCATATGCCTGTCCATAAGGAAGAACAATCCTGTAGCTGCCATCAATCGGGTTGGTCCGTGCGATTCCAGCCTCTTGGTTTGTATTTAAATTGTAATATTTGATTGAATCTGCAAGCGGATTGCCTGTTTCCTTGTCCAGCACCTTTCCATAAATGATAAAAACAGGATCAGCTTTCAGCTCATCAG